>JBCDEN010000831.1:0-1759 GCA_039179715.1 Pseudomonadota bacterium | reverse complement strand
GGATACTATTGTTTCCGGGTTGCAATACATTCTGTTTTGGGGCGGGGGGGGCGGTTTTTTTGGGGACGCCGGCCTTTTTTGCTTTTCCGGCCCGGTAAACCAACACAACACGCGACCGGCTCACTTCGGGAAAGGAGATCTTCCATGAGCGACGACATGATCCGCATTTACGAAATGAACAATGGAGAGAAGAGCTTTTCGCCTTTCTCCGCTGAAGAAATGAACCGGCGACAGGCCAATTTGCGCAAGCTGATGGCGGAGCGCGGCATCGATGCCGTCCTCATGACCTCCTATCACAACATCTGCTATTACTCCGGCTTTCTCTATTGCCGTTTCGGCCGCAACTATGGTCTCGTCGTCACGCAGGACAAGGCAACTACGGTTGCCGCCGGTATTGACGGCGGTCAGCCCTGGCGTCGGACGCATGGCGACACGCTGATCTACACCGACTGGCGCCGCGACAACTTCCTTTACGCCATCCAGTCCCTGCTCGGCTGGCCGAACGCGCAGCTTCGCTGCATCGGCATCGAGTTCGACCATGTCTCGCTCGATTTGCTGAAAACGCTGGAGGCTGCCTTCCCGGGTGTGGACTTCGTGGACGTTGCCGCTGACACGATGACCCAGCGCACGCTCAAGAGCGCGGAGGAACATGTCCTGATCCGCGAAGGCGCACGCATTTGCGATATCGGCGGTGCCGCCGTTGCCGAGGCAGTTCAGGCGGGTGTCACCGAGCACGAGGTCGCGATGGCGTCGACCAACGCCATGATCCGGGAAATCGGCACGTCGTTTCCCTTCGTCGAGCTGATGGACACCTGGACCTGGTTCCAGTCCGGCATCAACACGGACGGCGCCCATAACCCGGTCACCAACAAGGCGGTTGAGGCGGGTGATATCCTCAGCCTCAACTGTTTCCCGATGATCTTCGGCTATTACACCGCGCTGGAGCGCACGCTCTTCTGCGAACACGCGTCCGACGCACATCTGCGGCTCTGGGAAATCAACTGCCATGTCCACCGGGAAGGCCTGAAACTGATCCGGCCGGGCGCGCGCTGCTGCGACATCGCAGCGGAACTCAACGACATCTACCGCAGCCACGATCTCCTGAAGTACCGCAGTTTCGGCTACGGGCACTCTTTCGGCGTGCTCAGCCACTACTATGGCCGCGAAGCTTCGGTGGAACTGCGCGAGGATGTCGAAACGGTGCTGGAGCCGGGCATGGTGGTCTCCATGGAACCGATGATCATGATCCCCGATGGCCTTCCAGGCGCAGGCGGATACCGCGAGCACGACATTCTTATCGTCGCCGAGGACGGCGCGGACAACATCACCGGCTTCCCCTTCGGCCCCGAACACAACATCATTCCGGCGCACTGAGGCGGGGCGGCGTCAAGGCAATCGTGAGGTTAGAAGCCACTGTTGTTCGGTTTTAAAAACGCGGCCGCATGTCATCTGTAATGATGTCGGGAAAGGGATTTGTCATCAACTCATTTGAACACAATTGAGCTCGTCATCGGAATGAGCCCAATTGGACCGTCGTTTTCGGGTGTGACGTCCCCTCGCCGTCTTTCCAGACAAGTGCGGCGATGCCGAACGCGGATCTGGAATCCAGAAATCTAGGTCAAGCGAAGCGAACACTCTGTCGATACGACCAGAATAAGCCGCGCCTTCGGCGCGAAATACATCTGGTTTCCGGATCGGCGCGCAGCTGGCGCTGCACTTGTCCGGAATGACGGATTCTTCCAGCCATTTGTCATTCCGG
>JBCDEN010000278.1:0-5924 GCA_039179715.1 Pseudomonadota bacterium | reverse complement strand
CCCCGTGATAGGTCAGCGGAAAATCAGCCGGCAACAGACCGTTGGCGATCAGCGGGCGCACGGAAGCGATCAGGCCTTGCGGCCAGCAGCCCGGATTGGCGACCCGCATCGCGGTTGAAATGAGGTTCTCCTGGTCCGGGTCCATCTCCGCGAAACCGTAGGCCCAGCCATCGGCAACCCGGTGCGCACTGGAAGCGTCGATTACGCGGGTTGTGTCATTCTCGATCAGCGCGACGCTTTCCCGCGCGGCCGCATCCGGCAGGCACAGGATCGCAACATCCGCCTTGTTGAGATACTCGGCCCGCGCCGCCGGGTCTTTTCTGCTCTCGTCAGGAATGGAGATCAGCTCCAGATCGCGGCGCATGGCGAGACGCTCACGGATCTGCAGACCCGTCGTACCGGCTTCACCATCTATGAACACGCGCGCGGCCATGGCCCGCTCCTCTCCTCGACTTCAGTAAAATCGACTGCGTCATACACCCAATCGGTCGTCTTGTCACCGATTGTCGGTGCGACCAGAGTTCAACGGGCTCTTGAGTGATACTCATCATTCGGCCGCATATCCGTCGCCGCGGCCACGCGGTTGCTCATGTTGAAGAAGGCGGCGACGGACGCGATGTCCCAGATATCCCGGTCGCTGAAGCCCGCATCGCGCAGGGCCTGCCGGTCGCTTTCCAGCATTTCGGCAGGCCGCTCGGTCAGCTTGACGGCAAAATCAAGCATTGCCCGCTGCCGGTCGCTCAGCTCGGCAACGCGGTAGTTCATCACCATAAGTTCACCGAGCACCGGATCGCCGGACAATTCGCGGACCGCTGCGCCATGCGCTGTGAGGCAATAGAAACAGCTGTTGACGGCGGATACCGCAACGGCAATCATCTCTCTCTCAAGTTTGGTGAGTCCACAGTCCGCCAGCATGAGATCGTTGTACATGTCGGTGAATGCGCGCAACTTCGTATCATCAAAGGAATAGGCCTTGAGCACGTTGGGGACCAGTCCGAGCTTCTCCTCGCACAATTGGAAGTAGGCCTTGGTTTTTTCGTTCAAAGGTTCGTTTGAATCGATTAGCAAGGCCGTGACTTTACTTGACAATTTGCCTCTCCCGTCATGAAAACTTTTATGTCGCAACAATACAAAATCATATCATGCGGCTGAGCCACAACTAAGATCGCCTAGGGGGTATGAAATGCCGGACAAACATGACGTCGAGAAACAGAAGCTCATCGACGCGGTCCATGCTGGTCTGAACCAGGAAAGTCCTGCCCTCGCGGAGTTCGCGAGCGCCTTCTACGACCGGGCCGCGGCCGAGGATCTGGTTGCCTATACCGCGGAAGAACTGAATGACTTCGCCAGAAGCGCCTGGCAGGATTTTCAGGATCACGGACTCGGCACGCATCGCGTCAGCATCACCAACCCGGCGGCGCAGAAAAAAAACCCCAAGATCGACAATCTGACGATCATCGAAATCGTCAATGACAACATGCCGTTCCTGGTTGATTCGGTCATGGACGAGCTGCAGCACAGCAAGCTCGACGTCCATCTCGTGCTCCACCCGATCTTCATCGTGGAACGCGATGAAAGCGGAAAGCTGCTTTCTGCAACCGCCCGGAAAAAACCCCCCAAACGCAAGGATCGTCAGGAAAGCTTCATTCGCATTCACGTCACCCGGATCGATTCGGTGGAAGCGCGTGAGGCATTGCATGCGCGGCTGGACACCGTGCTCAATTCGGTCAGGTCGGTTGTCGACGACTTCAAGCCGATGCAGGAGCGTCTGGCCGAGGCGATCGACACGTTCAAGACGACCCAGATTCCGGGCAGCAGCGACGATCTGTGGGAAGCCATCCATTTCCTTGAGTGGATGGAAAAGAACAACTTCATCTTTCTCGGCATGCGTGAATACAGGTTCGAAGGCGGCGTCGACGAAGGCGAGCTTTCCCCGTCCGAGGGCACCGGCCTTGGTCTCCTGACCGACCCGGACGTCCGCGTTCTCCGGCGCGGCTCCGAATATGTGCAGATCACACCCGAAATCCGCGAGTTTCTGAAAAATCCGGAACCGCTGATCATTGCCAAGGCCAATGTGCGAAGCACGGTCCACCGGCGTGTGCACATGGATTACGTCGGTGCCAAGATCTATGACGACGATGGCCGCCTGACCGGCGAATTGCGGATTGTCGGCCTGTTTGCATCAACCGCCTATACCGAGCCGACCAGCACGATCCCGTTCCTGCGCCGCAAGGTTGCCAGCGTCCTTGCACGTGCCGGCTATGGCTCGGAAAGCCATTCAGGCCGCGCGCTCCGTAATGTTCTGGAAGCCTTCCCGCGCGACGAACTGTTCCAGATCGAACGCGAGCGGCTCTACGATTTCGCCATCTCCATTCTTCAGCTTGACGAGCGCCCCCGCATCCGGGTTCTTTCCAGACCGGACAAGTTCGACCGCTACGTCTCCGTCCTGGTCTTCGTCCCGCGCGACCGCTACTCGACCGAGGTCAGGATAAACATCGGAACCTATCTGGCATCCATTTATGACGGACGCCTGTCTGCCTGGTACGTCACCTACATGGAGGGGCCCCTGGCGCGGGTCCATTACATTGTCGGGCGCGACAAGGGCGAAACGCCGACACCCGAACAGGAAGAGCTGGAGAACGCCGTCGCGGACATGGTCCGCACCTGGTCAGACAATGTCAAAGACGCCCTGAACAAGGAATTTCCGCCGGTTCAGGCACGCCAGCTGGCCGAACGCTATGCGCTGTCCTTCCATGGCGGCTACAAGGAAGTCTACAACGCCCAGTCAGCGCTTTCCGATATCGTGAAACTGGAAACCCTGAGCGATCTGGACGACACGACGATCACGTTCCACAGGCCGCTGGGGTCCAACGGCAACCGCCTGTCCCTGAAAGTCTATCACTGCGGCTCTCCGATCCCGCTGTCCGCCCGCGTACCGCTTCTGGAAAACATGGGCTTCAAGGTGATCAACGAGCGGACCTATCGTGTCACGCCGGCCGACACCCCGATGTCCTACTTGCACGAAATGACCCTTGAAAGTCATTCGGGAGAGGATTTCGATCTGCCGGAGGAGCTCCAGACCCGGCTTGAGAGCATGTTCATGGCCATCTGGATGGGCCGCGCCGAAAACGACGGCTACAACAGGCTCGTCCTGACCGCCGATCTTGCCTGGCGGGATGTTGCGGTGGTGCGGGCGCTGTCCAAGTACCTGCGCCAGGCGGGCATTCCGTTTTCCGAAGACTACATGTGGCGCACGCTGAACAACTACCCGTCGATCACCGCGAAGCTGGTGGAACTGTTCCATCTGCGCTTCAACCCGGATGTCACGGGCAAGGATCGCGAACTCGGGTCCGAGCGGCTTGCCGGCGAACTGAGCACTGATCTGGAAGATGTATCAAGCCTGGACGACGACCGCATTCTGCGCCGGTTCCAGAATGCCATCGGCTCGGTGCTGAGGACCAACTTCTACCAGCTGGATACCGACGGTCTGCCAAAACCGACATTCGCCTTCAAGATCGACAGCCGCCGGATCGACGACCTCCCGCAGCCGCGGCCCTTCCGCGAGATCTTTGTCTACAGCCCGCGCGTCGAAGGTGTTCATCTGCGTTTCGGCATGGTCGCGCGCGGCGGCCTGCGCTGGTCCGACCGGCCGCAGGATTTCCGCACAGAGGTGCTTGGACTGGTCAAGGCACAGCAGGTCAAGAATGCCGTGATCGTTCCGGTTGGCGCGAAGGGCGGCTTCGTGCCGAAGCAACTGCCGTCGATCGGCGACCGGGACGCCTGGTTCCGGGAAGGCACGGAAAGCTACAAGATCTTCATCAACGCCCTTCTGGATGTCACGGACAATCTGGATGAGGACAGGATTCTGCCGCCCGAGCGGGTACAGCGTTTCGATGTCGACGACCCTTACCTTGTCGTCGCCGCCGACAAGGGCACCGCGACATTCTCCGACACGGCGAACGGAATTTCGGAAGGCCGGAACTTCTGGCTCGGCGACGCTTTCGCCTCCGGCGGCTCTGCCGGATACGACCACAAGAAAATGGGGATCACCGCACGCGGAGCCTGGGAGGCGGTCAAACGCCATTTCCGCGAAATGAACCGGGACATCCAGACCGAGCCGTTCACGGCTGCCGGCGTCGGCGACATGTCCGGCGACGTGTTCGGCAACGGCATGCTGCTGTCCCGGGCGACCAGGCTGGTTGCCGCCTTCGATCACCGGGACATCTTTATCGATCCGGACCCGGATCCGGCGAAGACCTGGGACGAGCGCAAGCGCATGTTCGATCTCGGCCGGTCGTCATGGAACGACTACAACACCGACCTGATTTCAAAGGGCGGCGGCATCTTCTCTCGTCAATTGAAGTCGATTCCGCTGGGCCCGGAGATCCAGGCGCTGCTCGGCCTTGAACAGCCGGCCGCGACGCCCCAGGAAGTCATGACCGCAATTTTGAAGATGAATGTCGACCTGTTGTGGTTCGGCGGCATCGGCACGTATATCCGCGCCACCACGGAAACCGACGCGGATGCGGGCGACAGGGCCAACGATCCGATACGGATCACGGCGCCGGAGCTCGGCGCGAAGGTTATCGGCGAAGGTGCGAATCTGGGTCTCACCCAGCTCGCCCGCATCGAATTCAACAAGAATGGCGGCAGATGCAATTCCGACGCGATCGACAACTCGGCCGGGGTGAATTCCTCCGATATGGAGGTCAATATCAAGATCGCCCTCGGAGCAGCCGTAAAATCCGGGAAGCTGACGCTTGAGCAGCGGAACACGCTGCTTGCCGACATGACGGACGAGGTTGCCGATCTGGTCCTTCGGAACAACTATCTGCAGACACTGGCCATTTCGATGACGCATCTGCGCGGCCTGGAGGATTTCGGCTTCCAGGTCCGCATGATGCGCCAGCTCGAGCAGGCGGATCTGCTGGACCGCGTTGTCGAGCAGCTTCCGGACGAGGCCACCTTGCGCGAAATGCGCAAGGCAGGACAGCTGCTCACCCGGGCGGAACTCGGCGTGCTCCTGGCCTATGCCAAGATCACCCTCTATGACGCGCTTCTGGACAGCTCGGTCCCGGATGACGCCTATCTGGCAAGGGAACTGTTCCGTTACTTCCCCGAACAGATGGCAACGGCCTATGAGGACGAAATCAACGGCCATCGCCTGCGCCGCGAGATCATCGCGACCATGCTGGCAAACTCCATGATCAACCGGGGCGGCGCGACCTTCCTGACAAGATTGATGGACCAGACGGGCGCAACACCGACGGAAATCGCGCAAGGTTTCGTCGCGGTGCGCAACAGCTTCGACCTGACCGACCTGAATGCGGAAATCGACGCGCTCGACACGAAGATCGACGGCGGTTTGCAGCTCGATCTTTATACCGAGGTTCAGTCACTGCTTCTGGAGCGGGTGGTCTGGTTCAAGCGCAACGTTCAGTTCGACAAGGGTCTTTCGGCGGTCGTTGACAGGTTCAGGAACGGTGTTGCCGACTTGCGCGAGCGGCTGGAAACCCTGTTGCCGCCAGAACCGGCGGAGCTTCTCAATACGCGCGCTGCCGAATACGAGGAAAAAGGCGTTCCCGCGCCGCTTGCCCGCAGGATCGCCTGGTTGATTGCGGAACAGGCAATCCCCGATATCGTCATCGTATCGGAGGAGACAGGTGCTGATCTCGATACGGCGGCCGGGGCCTACTATCAGGTGGCGCACCACTTCAAGATCGGCAACATGCACGAACTGGCGAGCGGCCTTGAAGTCCGTGACTACTACGATGGCCTTGCGCTCGACCGAGCGCGTGCAACCCTGTTCTCCGCACACCGCGATCTTGCAAGCGCCGCAATCAGGGCCGGCAGTTTCGCGAACTGGCTAACGGACCATGCCAGTGCGGCGGAAAACCGGCATGCTGCGGTCAGTGAAATCCTGG
>JBCDEN010000360.1:0-4966 GCA_039179715.1 Pseudomonadota bacterium | reverse complement strand
GTGCCAATTCGGGATACAAAACGGTTTCCCCGATTTGTCGTCCCCGTTTGCCGCGACAGCGGCCACACCGGGAACCAGTACTCCTGGCGGCCGGAGGCTGAAGAAGAAGGCGAAACAGGTTGTTAATGGGTTCCGGCCTTCCGCTGCGCTTCAGCCGGAATGACAAGTTCATTGACGGGTGACCGCCTCGCCAGATCAATTCCGACGTAAGCCGGACAGCAGTGGGCCTGTCCATGCATGACGGGGTGGGGAGGCATTTATCCCGACCGTCTCCCTCCACGGGTCATTGCAGGCCGTGTTCGGTCTGACCGGTTTATTTCAATCCAAGATGGAATGACCCCATTTCAAATAAATCTGATTTCAAGCTCTGCCAGCATCCTCTTTCTTACGCTATAGAATGATCGTCTGAACTTGAGAGCATCAGGATGTGTGACATGGACCTGAAAACCGGCGGGGAATTGTTGGTCGGCGCGCTGGAACGGCACGGGGCTGAGCGGGTGTTTTGTGTGCCGGGCGAGAGCTATCTGGCCGTCCTTGACGCGCTCTATGATACGTCGATCCCCGTTACCGTCTGCCGCCAGGAGGGCGGCGCGGCCATGATGGCGGATGCCTATGGAAAACTGACCGGCAAACCCGGCATTTGCATGGTGACCCGCGGACCAGGCGCGACCAACGCGTCGGCGGGCGTTCACATCGCCGCCCAGGATTCCACGCCGATGATCCTGTTCATCGGCCAGATCGAACGCGGCATGCGTGAGCGCGAGGCGTTCCAGGAAATCGACTACCGCCAGATGTTCGGCGGTATCGCGAAATGGGTTGCCGAGATCGACCAGGCCGACCGGGTTCCCGAAATGATCTCGCGCGCCTTTCACGTTGCGACATCCGGGCGTCCCGGACCTGTTGTCCTCGCCCTTCCCGAAGACATGCTTGTTGAAACGGCTGACGCCGCGCAGCCGCCTGCCTGGGAGCAGGTGGAGACCTATCCGGGTCTGACGCAGATGGCGGATCTGCAAAAGCGTCTCTGGGCCGCGAAACGGCCGATTGCCATTCTGGGCGGCAGCCGCTGGTCGCAAGACGCCGTTGCTGCCTTCACGCGTTTTTCGGAGCGGTTCGATCTGCCGGTGGCCTGCTCCTTCAGGCGCCAGATGCTGTTCGACAACCTGCATCCGCATTACGCTGGCGACGTCGGCATCGGCATCAATCCGAAACTGCTGGCCAGGATCAAGAATGCCGATCTTGTGCTGCTGGTGGGCGGGCGGCTGTCGGAAATGCCGAGCCAGTCCTACAGCCTCCTGGATATTCCTGCCCCGGAACAGTCACTCGTGCATGTTCACGCTGATCCCGAGGAACTCGGACGCGTTTATCGTGCCGACCTTTCGATCAATGCCAGCCCGACCGCGTTCTGCAAGGCTGCCGAAGGCTTGCAGCCGCCCAACGAGATCAGTTGGGCGGGCGCGGCAGAGGCCGCACATCAGGATTATCTCGCCTGGTCTGGCGCGCGCCCCGAGATCCCGGGCAAATTGCAGATGTCGGGTGTCATGGACTGGCTGGAGACAAATCTTCCCAAAGATGCGATCTGCACCAACGGGGCGGGGAACTACGCGACCTGGCTGCACCGCTTTCACCGATTCCGCCGCTACGCCACTCAGGCGGCACCGACATCCGGCTCCATGGGTTACGGCTTGCCGGCAGCGGTCGCCGCCAAGCTGATATTTCCGGAAAGGCAAGTGGTGTGTTTTGCCGGCGACGGCTGTCTTCAGATGACGATGCAGGAATTCGGAACCGCTTGTCAGGACGGGGCCGGCATCATCATTCTGGCCATCGACAACGGCATGTACGGCACGATCCGGATGCATCAGGAAAAGACATATCCCGGACGCCCGTCGGCGACACGGCTCGTCAATCCGGACTTCGCCGCATTGGCGCAGAGCTATGGTGCGTTTGGTGCGCGCGTGGAAACCACGGAGGAGTTCGGCCCGGCATTCGCTGCCGCGCGGGCGTCGGGCAAACCGGCGATCCTGCATTTGATGCTCGACCCTGAAGCGATCACGCCGGCAGCGACGCTGAGCCAGCTGCGCAGCGCCGCCAAGGCAAACCGCTGACGGGAGCTGCACTCAGATCTCGGCGGCTTCCTCTTCCGGCGCATCGGTCCTGAGCTTGCTCTCGTCAATGCTGATTGCGACCACCAGACCGATTATCGCCACGGCAAGGCCGAACCAGAAGGCGGCGTGAAGCCCGGTGGCGAAAGACTCGCGCACGGCATTCGTGACCGCGTCCGCCTCCGTGCCTGAAAAGCGCCCGATTATCGCCTTGACCGCGGGGTCTTCGAGTGTTCCGGCAGCCAGCACGCGCAAGTCGCCCGCAGGCAGGCTGACGCTCGCTGCCGATGTCACTGCTTCGACTTTCCGGATCGCGGCGAGGAACATCATGGCCGTTGCACAGGCAATGCCGATCGCCCCAAGGCCGAGATGGAACATGAAGGAGAGGCCGCCCGCGAGCCCGGCGCCCCTGGCGCCGACTGCGTTGACCGCTGCCGTGCCCGCCGGTCCAAAAACAAGACCGCCGCCGAGACCGACGACAAGCATCGCCGGGATGAGCGCGATATAGCCCCACGAGGTTTGCAGGAACAGCATCAGGACGCAGCCGAGGATGAGGCAGGCATTGCCCGCTGCCATCAGTTTCCTCGGGCCGATCGCGTTGTAGTAGTTCCCGACCAGGAGGTTCATGGACGCCAGCACGATGGCCAGCGGCAGCATGCCCATGGAGCTCCAGAAGATCGACCAGCCGAGCACCTTCAGCATGTATTGCGGCAGGTAAAGCAGGCACAGAAACAGCACCACGGCCGGCAGCCCGTTGAGCGCGAGCGTCCGGACGAATTGATGGTTGCGCATCATTGTCAGCGGGATCATGGGATCCTTGACGCGCTGTTCGACAAAGGGGAAGGCGACGAAAAACGCGATGGAAGTCCCCAGAAGCAGCAGCGTTTGAACGGACAGCCAGCCATTGTCGGCTCCGGTGTCCAGGGCGAAAAGCAGACAGAACACAGCGACCGCAAGCACCGCCATGCCGATCACGTCGACGGCCTCGTTGCCCGCGTGATCCTTTTCACGGTCGATGAAACGGAAGATCAGGGCAGCCGCGATACATGCGAAGACAGCATTGAAGACGAAGAAGCCACGCCAATCCCCAAGCGCGGAGAGCGAGCCGGCAATGAAGGGGGCGAGCACGTTCCCCGCTGCAACCGTTCCCATGAGGATACCCATGGCCTTGCCGCGTTCGTCTTCCTCGACTGAGGTGGCCGCGAGCGCCAGAATACAGGGCCAGATAAGCGCCGACCCCACGCCCTGGGCGGCCCGTGCAAGGATCAGCGTGTTCACGTCCGGTGCGAGAATACAGCCGAGCGAGGCGAGAAAGAAGATACCGAGACCGATGAGAACATAGCGGCGGTGCCCGAGCAGGTCCCCGAGGCGGCCGCCGGCAACCAGACCCATCGAAAGCGTAAGCGCATAAGCGTTCAGCACCCATTGCGTGGTTGTGATGTCGACCGAATATTCCTGTTCGATCGGGGTAACCAGCAGCATGGCTCCCGTAAAGTCTGTTCCGATCATGAAGGAGGGTATTGAAACCGCCCCCAGGATCCGCTTTGCCTTGCTGTCCATATTCGGTCCCCCTCCGGCAGCTTCGCACTCTTGCACAGTAAGCCGAAATTCTAACGGAAATCGAGAGACAGTTTCAGGCGTCGGCCAGAATGTCGCCAACGGTAAGCGTCACAAGGGCGATGCCCGGATCGTCAGGTGACGTACCGACCGTGAACCCGAGTGCCTGACACATGGAGATCATCGAGGTGTTTTCCTTCAGCACCTCTCCCTTGATGGTCTGGATTCCGTCGACCCTTGCATACCGGATGATGAGCTTCATCAGTACCCAGCCAAGCCCGACGCCCTTGAGATCGGAGCGCACCATCACGGCATATTCGCCGGTCTGGTGATCGGGATCCGCGTGAAGACGGACAACGCCGAGCAGGTCCCCGGTTTCCGGGTCAATGGCGGCAAAGGCAATTGCACGCGCATAATCGAGCTGCGTGAGCCGCGACAGAAACCGGTGGCTGAAATCCCTGACCGGGGCGAAGAAACGCAGCCGCAGGTCTTCCGGCGTGATGGTTTCGAAGAACGTCCGGAACATCTCCTCGTCCTCGGGCCGCACCGGCCGAACGAACACTTTCCGATCGTCCTTGAGCGTGAGCGTCTGTTCCCATTCCTGGGGATAGGGGGCAATGGCAAGACGGGACGCGCCGGTTCGTCCCGGACGCTTTTCAGGATGGCAAAGCGTCATGCGCGCATCAAGGCCGATCAGTCCGGATGGCAGCGAGACAATCGGATTGATGTCGAGCTCCTGGATTTCCGGAATGTCGATGGTGATTTGCGACAGCTTGACCAGGGCCTGCGCCAGCGCATCCTTGTCCAGAGCAGGCCGCGAGGGGCCACCTGCGAGGAGCTTTGCAATCTGTGTCCGGTCGATTTGCGCCTCCGCCAGTTTCAGATCGAGCGGAGGCAGTTCGAGCGCGATGTCCCGGCTTTCCTCGATCGATGTCCCGCCATGGCCGAACACCAGCACCGGGCCGAACGCGCGTGTTTCGGCAAGTCCGAGATAAAGTTCCATCCCGTGGCGGTCTTCAAGCATCGGATGAACGGAGATGCCCGCAACGGCGGCGCCCGGATAGTCCCTTTTCGTGTTGTCGATCAGTTCCTGCGCGGCCGCGCGCACCGCTTCGGGGCGGTCAATGCCGAGACGGACACCGTCGATCCGGGACTTGAACGGCAGATCAGGGGAGACGAGCTTTGCCACGCAATGCCGGGACGTTTCGAAAAATCCGGCGGACAGCTCTGCCGCTTCTTCGGCGGTTGCAGCCATCCGGGTTTCCATGATCGGCAGTTCATAGGCCTTCAGGATTTCGCAGACGTCTTCG
>JBCDEN010000196.1:0-6903 GCA_039179715.1 Pseudomonadota bacterium | reverse complement strand
CAATCCTTGCCGGTGCATCTCTTGCCGTTGCGGGCGTGATCATGCAGATGCTGGTGCGCAACAGGTTTGTCGAACCGGCAACGACCGGAAAGGGCGAATGCGCCGCACTTGGCCTTCTGGCCATGACGCTGCTCGCACCCGGCGCCTCTCTTATTGGCAAAATGGCGATTTCAAGCGCGGCCGCTTTCGCAGGCACCGCTGTGTTTCTTGCCATCGTGCAGCGCCTGCCACCGACACAGCCACTGCTGGTTCCCTTGACCGGCATTGTCTACGGCGGGATTATCGCGGCGGTTACCACCTTCATCGCCTACGAGTACGATCTCCTGCAATATCTGTCCGTCTGGATGAACGGTGAGTTTTCGGGCGTTCTGCAGGGACGCTACGAGCTGCTCTGGCTGTCTGGAGGGGTCGCGCTTATTGCCTATCTCTACGCCGATCAGTTCACGGTCGCCGGGTTCGGCAAGGCGGCCGCAACAGGTCTTGGCCTCAATTATCGATACGTGATGCTCGCAGGGCTGAGCATCGTCTCGCTAATCACGTCTTTCACGGTCCTGACCGTCGGCTTGCTACCCTTCGTCGGCCTTGTCGTCCCGAACATTGTCAGCCGGTACAAGGGCGACAACGCCCGCGCCACGCTGCCGCTCGTCGCGCTCGCCGGTGGAACACTCGTGCTTGCCAGCGATCTGCTCGGGCGCCTGATCCGCTATCCCTACGAGATACCGGCAAGCACCATTTTCGGTGTTCTTGGAACCGGCGTTTTTCTCTGGCTTCTGTTCGCCAGGCCTGTCCGCCATGTCTAGGAAACTCTTCTGGCTGACGGCCTGTGCCCTGATTTCGATTGCGGCCTTCATGACATTGGGAGCGCGGGGAAGCTGGGACTTCGTTCTCGTCTTCCGGGGAACGAAACTGATCGCCCTTGTGCTGGTTGGCGCGTCGGTGGCACTTTCAACGATCCTGTTTCAGACCCTGACGGCCAATCGCATCCTGACGCCGGCCATCATGGGGTTCGATTCGCTCTACGTGCTGTTGCAGACCAGTCTTGTTTTTGTTTTCGGCGGCCTCGGCTATTCCGCGCTTCGCCCCGACGTGACCTTCGCCATCGGCGTTGTGTTGCTCACCGGTGCCGCGCTCCTCCTGTTTGGCACGCTGCTTGGGAGGGGCGTACAGGATCTCTTCCGGATGCTGCTGGTCGGCGTCGTTTTCGGCGTGCTCTTCCGAAGCCTGACCAGTCTCCTGCAAAGACTGATCGACCCAAACGAATTTGCCGTGCTGCAGGGCTCGCTGTTTGCCAGTTTCAATCGCGTCGACACGGGTCTTCTCGCGATCTCGATACCGGTCATTGTCGTGTGTGCCGTCCTGGTTTGGAACAAGCGGCACGTGCTCGATGTCATGGCGCTCGGCCGGGACCACGCGATCAGTCTCGGCCTCAACCACCGGCGCGAGCTCTTTGCCGGACTGACGCTGGTCGCCGTGCTTGTCGCAGTCTCCACCGCGCTGGTCGGGCCGGTCGTCTTCTTCGGACTGCTTGTGAGCGCGCTTGCCTATGAAATCATGAAAACGCATCGCCATGGCCCGGTCTTCGCGGCCTCGGTTCTGATTGCTGTATGCGTCCTCGTCGGAGGACAGGCCGTGTTCGAGAGGATCCTGGGAATGAGCGCGACGCTGAGTGTCGTGATCGAGTTTCTCGGCGGACTGGTATTTCTGTTCCTGATCCTGAGAAAGGCACGGGTATGATCGAGATTGAAAATGTCACCTTTCATCATGGCCGCTCGCGTATCCTGAATGACGTCAACCTCAAGATCGAAAAAGGGGGCATAACGGCACTCATCGGTCCCAATGGAGCCGGAAAATCCACCCTGTTCGCGCTGATGGCAAGGCTCTTGCCGCTGCAGAAAGGCCGGGTTTCGTTCGATGGCATGGATGTCGCCACCAGCGGTTCCCAGCACCTTGCGAAAAAGCTCGCGCTCCTGAGACAGGACACCCATGTGGCCTCTCGCATTTCCGTTCGCGACATGGTCTCCTTCGGCCGCTTCCCGCATCACCGGGGACGCCCGACGGACGAGGACCGGATGAAGGTCGATCAAGCTCTTGTTGAATTCGGCCTTGAAACGCTATCGGACCGTTTCATCGACGAACTGTCCGGCGGGCAGCGGCAAAGGGTACTTGTTGCCATGGCCTACGCGCAGGACACGGACTATCTGCTGCTCGACGAGCCTCTCAACAATCTGGACATGCACTTTGCCCGCGACCTCATGCATCAGCTTCGCGACATGGCCGATGCGCATGGCAAGACGATCGTCGTCGTCCTGCACGAAATCAACTATGCGTCTGCGTATGCGGACAGGATTGTCGCGCTGAAGGACGGGAAGCTGGTTTCCCATTCCACAACCGCCGAATTCATGACGGAAAGCAACCTCTCCGAGATCTATGACATGCCGGTGCGCATTCAGACAGTCGAGGGCGTTACCGTCGCGCTGCATCATATTTGACGCAACGGATTTGCCTTAAAAACAAGGAAGCGGGAATCAGCAAGGTGCCCGCTTCCTCTGCCTGTCCGTTCGTCGTGGCTCAGAACCTGACTTTCGCTTTCAACAGGAAGGAACGTCCCGGCTCGTAAAGGGGCGTCAACTCGTCAAGCCCGTATTCGACGCCATATGTGGACCTTTCCGCGTAGGTCTGATCGAAAATGTTGTTCGCCTCCAGGCGCAGCGTGAGATGTTCCAGTCTTTCCGGTTTGTACTCGGCAAAAGCGTTGGCGACGAAGTAACCTGGGACCGGCAGATATCCCGCCTTTTCCGGTCCATCATATTCCAGGGCCGCGTCGATGCTCGATCCGACGGTGAGATCATACTTGTCGAATGTATGCACGATCTGGGCGGCGATGACCTGTCCGATGGGCGCACCGGTTTCGCTTGCGGTAAAGGAATCGACATAGCCGTCGTCGTTCTTCAGATCGCTGTTTGAGTAGGACACCTGGACAAACCCGTTGTCCCAGCTATAGCCGGCGCCGATCTTGAACCCCCGGACATGGAAGTCCGTATTGTGGACATTCAGCGCTCTTCCGTATTCGCGGTAGTCGAAGAAATCCGTCTGGTAAATGTCACCCGTCACGGTGAATCCGCGATACGCGACCTTGGCACCGGCAACGAGGTTCTGCGAGCGCACCGGCTGCAGGCCGTCATAGCCTGTGATGCTCTCGAAGATGTAATTTTCCTCCAGGTCTATCCCGCCGAAGACGTTGGAATAGCCTGCATTGAGCGACAGGTACTGGTTGATGTCGACCTCGGCATAGACGTTGCCGCTCAAGCCGAAATTGTCGAGTTCGGTTCCATCGACGCCGGTAAACCACTGCTGGTCCCCACGCCCGCCAAAGGACAGGCGCACCCGTTCGATCGGAGTGACGCGGGCCTGGGCATAGAACCCGACATTGCGCGCCTTTTCCTTGAAACCGTCCGGGTTGTAAAGGACGTCGGAATATTCGCTTTCGCTGTTGTAGAAATCAACGCCAGCAGTAACGGAATTGTCCGGGTTGATATTGAACGTGTTTTCCGCTTTCCCGGACCAGGTCCAGGCGTTGCCGTCACTCTCGATATTGAGCAGTGTTCCGGTGCTGCGCAGGAAGAAATAGGGAACTTTCGTTGATGCTTCGCTGTACCCGATGACGACGCTCGGATCGAACAGGCCATCAGCGCCCTCAATGCCGTAATTCGCCGATACAGTGCGCTGCGTGATTTCATACCGGCGCGTTTCCGGTTCCGTTGACGGCAGACCGCCAAAGTTTGCCCGGTAGGGCCGGAAGGCATGATCTTGAACCTGCTGCCCGCTGAATTCGAAGCGGTGGCCTTCGGTGGACTGGAAAGCCGCCTTGCCGAGGAAACTCAGGAAATCGGCAGCCGTGCCGTTTATATCGTTGCCGTCGCCGTCCGAGTAGTTGTCGCCGTTGGCGTATTTGATGTAGCCGAGCAGCTCGAAGCCTTCATAGCGGCCGTATGCCGATCCGGCTTCCGTAAAAGTATTGCTGTTGGTGTCGTAGCTGATGGAGGCAAAGCCTCCATAGCTCCGGTCACCGAGAAGCAGGTCGCCGACATCAACCGTCTCGTAGACGATCGACCCGCCCAGGGCGCCTGGTCCGGCATCGGCAGGTGCGACGCCAGGATCCACCCGCACCGACTTGAGCAGCGTCGGATCGACATAGTTCGTGGTGTTGTGGTGGAACACCCTGTTGTTTTGCAGAACACCATCAACGGTAACCGCCAGGTTCAGCTCATCGATGCTGTTGACGTAGACCTTTTGCGCGGCGCCGATACCACCGCCAACCGAAATCGAGGCAAAGCCGGAAAAGACATCCTTGAGCGATTGCGGATTGGTCAGTTGCAGATCTTCCTGCGAGACATAGATCGAGTTGGCGCGATCCGCGGCACCCGCGTGTTTGTCGTCGTTTTCTTCGCCTTCATTCGCGTTGACAACGATCGTATCCAACACGACGGTATTGCCGCTGGCCGGACTGGATTGCGATGCGTCCTGAGCGGCTGAGCCCCCCGCCAGTAGCGCAGATTGAAACGCCGTGCCCGCAAGCAGCAGCGAAAGACGCACGCGGTCAAGCATGGTCAGATCCTTACGTTTAGAATTTTCATTGAGCAGCTGTCTTCGGCAGGACTGCCGAAATTGGCTAGGGCCGGCGCTTGCCGCGCGCCCTCCGCATCATATATATGAGTTTTTTACTCATGTAAAACACTGTTTGAAATATCGTTTCAAGAAAAGGGTCTGCGTTGCGTGGTTCGAAACGCTCTGCATGTGTTCAGATGACAGGAAAGCCGCTGGGTCCCAGGCGTGGAGCTGGCGGCTCCTGAAGATCGGCAAATGTCTGTAAACGCCCTTGTGGAGAAAGTCTCCGGCCCTTAAATCTCGCGGACAAGTCCTTCGGGCCCTGAAAGGGGCAACCTGCCGGAAGACCGCTCTTTGTTACTCGAACCGAACGGCACCGCTGAACGGCAAGGACTTCAACGGCATGTTCCTTGGAAATTTCGGCATGGGTGATGCCCTGCGAATCATGTCGAGCGCCGCCTGATCGAGCAAGTCGTTGCCTGAAGACCTTCTCAAGCGGATGGAAGACACCGATCCGCTTGGCGAGATAACGAAAGAAAACGCCACCATACCGGTGAGCCTTTTCCGTTTTGCGCCCTTTGGGGCTCTTTTTGCTCTTCGAAGCTTCGCCTGGACCCGGCCGCGATAATTCGACTTTGCCTTGTCGCCACCATCCTTGGACCTGGCATCGGCGCGGCCGTTGGCGGTTGCGCGCGCGCTCTGGCTGGTCACCTTCTCGCCGCCCTTGCGCGAATTGGTTTCCGACCCTTTGCGCTGCGCCTGCTGGACGGGCTTTTTCTTCTTCGTGTCTTTTTTCGGCTGCGTTTTTCTGACGGGTGGTTCCGGCTTGGCTTTCGGTGTAACGGTTGCTTCCGTCAGCGTCTCAGGTACAGCCTCCAGAATGTCGGCTTCGGGCTCCACCGCTTCCTGGACTGGCACCGGCTCCGCAGCGACCGCTTTCTCAATCTCGACCGGATTCTGCGCTTCGACCTCATATCCCTCAACCGGGTCTTCAATGACTTTCTGCCGGGGGCTCTGCGCGGCGTTCACAGGTGTCGTGACCGGAACTGACTTGAGCGTTTCAATCCGCTCCTTAACGACAGGTTCCACCTCGACCGGTTGCGCCGCCTCCACCCTGTCGCTGACAGGCGCTTGTGCGACTGCCGTTGAGGGACGAACGTCCTGTTCAACAGTCTTCGCCGCTTGCATCGGCGTCGGAACTGTTTCCGTATCCTCGGGCTCAATTTCAAGGGTTCGCTCAGACGTGTTGACGGGCTGCACGGACGTCACGCCGGCCACCACCGGAACCGACGACGGCATTTCCACCGGGACTGCCTTGCTGACCGGCGTGTCGGTGATCGCTTCGGGCGGTAGCGCGGCCACAGGCGCAACAGGTGCGACGGCCGCAACCTTTTGCGTCTCCTGCACATGTTCGACCGGATCCATATCCGGCTCGACTTCCTCGACAGGTTCGGTCACTTCGACCGCATCGACCTGACTTCCGGCAACCATGTCCTCGATCGAGCCAATGACGGAGACGCCGCCACCCGCAGATGCCTCGATCTCGATTGCGTTCGGATCGTCCGCGAAATAGGCCGATCCGGCACTGTGAAGCAGCACGGACACGAGAAGTCCGGCCGCAAGAAGACGCGGAAACGTCACTTCAAACCTCTTCGTGTAATCAGGACGATATCCTCGCGGCCAGCCGCCTTGAGTTCTTCCAGTATCTTTTCGAGCTGATCCGCCTTGAGCGTCCCGTCCGCCGCGACCTTCAACGGACCGTCCGCGTCGTCATCGCCGGCTTTCGCCGCGAGCCAGTCCGCGACCGTGACTTCGTTCTCGCCGGCAAAGGTTCTTCCTTCGGGGTCAAGCACGAGCGCTCCGGTCGAGCGGATTGTCTCGTCCTCGACGATATTCAATGGTGGTTCGATTTTCCGGGCGTCGTCCCTGGCGATCGATCCCGCGAACAAAAAGAAAATCAGCATCAGGAACACGACGTTGATCAGCGGGATCGTGTTCTCCGGGGGATCACGTCTTTGTTGCTGCCTCATTCGCATGGGCGAACCCTCAGTTACCAGTGACAAGAACGGTGTTCAAACCGTTCTGGCGGGCGGCGGACATGACATCGACGACGTCCTGGACATTCGCTTGCGGACCGGACCAGATTGCGATGACCCTGTTTTCGCCGTCCCTGAGGCCGGCAAACCGGCCGGACATCTCGTCCTTGCTGACGGGGACGCCATTGAAGTCGATTTTTTCCGAAGTATGGATGCGCAGAAAGGCCGGTTTGACGTCCGCACCGCCGCCCCTGCCGCCGCT
>JBCDEN010000243.1:0-6219 GCA_039179715.1 Pseudomonadota bacterium | reverse complement strand
GTTCGGCAGCGCCATGGCATTGACGAAATGCTCCTGGAACTTCGGCTCAAGTGCGGTCTCGATCTTTTCAATGTCGCGCACCGTCTGTTCGATCTCACGCCTGTAACCCCGGTTCAAGAGAGCCATGCGGGCGCCGGTTCCGGCTGCATTACCGACACCCGAAACGCCGTCGAGCGGGCAGTCGGGAATGAGGCCGAGCACCATGGCATATTGCGGATCTATGTAGCTGCCGAACGCGCCCGCAAGGCGGATGCGGTCGAGCGCATAGGTGCCGAGCTTGTCCTGCAGGAGCTTCACGCCGGCATAAAGCGCACCCTTGGCAAGCTGGATCGCACGGATATCCGTTTGCAGGATTGCGATCTCAACATGGTCGTCCGCGATGAGATAGGAAAAGGTCCGACCCTGCGACCGGACGCGATGCGAGCGGGAGGCAAGCGCCCCATCTATGACCCCGTCTTCGGTGATAAGCCCTGCCAGATACATTTCCGCGACGGCCTCGATGATCCCTGAGCCGCAAATGCCGGTCACGCCGACAGTGTCGATCTTTTCCGCAAATCCGTCTTGGTCGGACCATTCGTCGACGCCGATCACCTTGAAACGCGGTTCCAGTGTGTCCTTGTCGATGCGGATGCGTTCGATGGCGCCCGGTGCGGCGCGCTGGCCGGAGGAGATTTCCGCGCCTTCAAAGGCCGGACCGGTCGGGGAGGAGGCGGCCAGCAGCCGGTTCCTGTTGCCCAGAACGATTTCCGCGTTGGTGCCGACATCCACGAGCAGGGTGATTTCGTCGTGGCTGTAAGGGCTTTCGGAAAGCGTGGCAGCAGCCGCATCGGCACCGACGTGGCCGGCAATGCACGGCAGCATATAGACACGGGCGCCGGGATTGAGTTCCAGCGACAGATCCCGGGCCGACAGCACCATGGCGTCGGAAGCGGCCAGCGCGAACGGCGCGCCGCCCAGTTCGACCGGATCTATCCCGAGAAAGAGATGATGCATCACCGGGTTGCCGACAAAGGTTGCGTCCAGCACATCGGAACGCTCCGCCCCGACATCGCCGACAAGCTTGCCGATCAGGGCATTGACCGCCTCACGCACGGCCTTTGTCAGCTCAGGCAGTTTCGACGGGTTCATCTGCACATAGGAGACCCGCGACATCAGGTCTTCGCCGAAGCGGATCTGGGGGTTCGACGTCCCTGCGGACGAGACGGTCCTGCCGTTCTTCAGGTTGCACAGATGCGCGGCGATCGTCGTTGACCCGATATCCACCGCCAGGCCGTAGACGGCTTTCTTCTCGCCGGGCCAAAGGGCGGTCACCGTCGGCTGCAGCGTTTCGTCCGCATAAATGGCAGCTGTAACAGTCCATTTGCCTTTGCGCAGGATCGTCTGTACTGACGGCAGCAGGATGGGATCGACCGCAAGGTTGGTCAGGCCGGCCTCGCTTGCCAGGGCTTCGCGCAGGCGGTCGATATCGCCGCGCGGCGTTTCCATGTCCGGTTCGGCAATGGAAACGGTGATCAGCGAAACCGCGCTGTCGGCATCGATGTGTTTGGCTTCCGCGCGCTTTCGCACCACCTGGCGGTTGGTCTGGGCATCGGTCGGCACGTCCACGACCAGATCGCCCAGGATCTTCGCCTGGCAGGACAGCCGCCGGTCCGATGCGAGGCTGCGCAGGCTCGCGTAGCGGATCTCCGCTTCACTCGCGCCCTCAAGATTGTCTGCAGAACTGGTCAGGTTTTCCTTGGCGAAGGTGCCTTCCGACACCGAGATCTGGCATCGCCCGCAGATCCCGCGACCGCCGCAGACTGATTCGACATAAACGCCCAGGGAGCGCGCCGCATCAAGCAGCGGCGTACCGACGGGAAATGTTCCACGCCGTCCGCTCGGCTGAAAGACGACTTTTGCAAGTTTGGCGTGCTCGTTCATGCTTTCGTTTCGTTTTCTGCGGCACCGGTCTCGTAACTGTGGGGCGCTCCAACCCTAAACGTTCTTTACAGGGGAAGGAGAACCATTCTTTTCCTCGATTGCCGTCGGTGTCTCCATAGAGGTTCCGCCGTGTCGAAGTGCATTCCAATCCCTTCACGCGCAAAACCCCTCCCGCTAGTGGGGAGGGGATTGGGTTGGGGTATTCGATCGGCGTATTCGTCAGTACCCACTTGGTCTGAAATGGCGGCAACAACCAACAAAAGTCTCCTTACCCCGCAGACCTCCGCGCTGCGCGGCCACCCCGTCGGCGTCCGCCGGAACTTGCGGCTGCTTCCGCGGGCGCTGACGCTGCACCGGCTGCGGCAGGCTGGTGATCGCGGTAGGTCATGATCCATTCCTGGCAGTTCGGGTCGGTTCCGTTCAGCACGTTGGCAGCGCGCACAGCTTCCATTTCCTGCGGGCGGCACGGGTTCATGATGGCCGAGGTCATGCCGGCGCCGATGACCATCGGAATGAACCCGGCATTGATGCCGTGACGGTGCGGGAGGCCGAACGAGACGTTGGAGAGGCCGCAGGTCGTGTTGACCTTCAACTCGTCGCGCAAGCGGCGCAAAAGCGTGAACACCTGCAGGCCGGCCGTGCCCATGGCCCCGATCGGCATGACCAGCGGGTCGACGACGATGTCGTGCGAGGGAATGCCGAAATCTGCAGCCCGTTCGACGATTTTCCTGGCAACCTCAAATCGGACGTCCGGGTCTTCCGAAATACCGGTCTCGTCATTGGAGATGGCAACGACCGGCACATCGTATTTCTTGATCAGCGGCAGGATTGCTTCGAGCTTCTCTTCCTCGCCGGTGACAGAGTTCACCAGAGGACGGCCCTTGGTCACTTCGAGACCTGCCTTGATGGCCTCGGTCACCGATGAATCAATTGATAAGGGAATGTCCGTAAGTTCTTGAACAATCTCGAGAGTCTTGACCAGGAGCGGAGGCTCGGTTTCGTTCGGGTTGACCGCCGTCACACCGGCGTTGATGTCGAGCATCGTCGCACCAGCGGCCACCTGCGCCAGGGCATCCGCCTTCACGGTTTCAAAGTTGCCTTCGACCATCTCGGCCGCAAGCTTCTTGCGGCCGGTCGGGTTGATCCGTTCGCCGATGACACAAAACGGTTGATCGAAACCGATCACGATTTCCTTGGTGGCGGATGCGACGACTGTGCGTGTCATTTAGGCGCTCTCGTTGGCAGTCATGGATGATGAGGATTGAAAAGACCAGCTCCCGCGGCCGTGAAGCCAGTCTGCTGTCTTCTGGATGCCGCCGAAGGGATAGACGTGGATCTGTGCAAGTTGCGTGTCCGGCTGGCTGGTCACGCGTGCCTCCAGCGGCTCGACCATGGTGTCCGGGTCGTATCCGGCGAGCATCGAGACGACGGCGCCGCCACGCTTCTTCAGGAATTTCAGCGAATTCTCAACGCCGGCAAAGGCGGCGTATTTCAAAAGGGTCGTCATCTTGGCCGGTCCTGCAACACCGATGTGGACCGGGAACGTGTTGCCCCATTCGCGCAGTTCGTCCAGCCACAGGCTGACGCGGTGCGGATCGAAGCCGAACTGCGTCACGATGCGGAACTCGGCATCGCTGTCTGCGGCCAGCTCGTGTTTGCGCATCAGGAAGGACCGGATTACGTCCGGTGCAATGTCGGGTGCACCTTCCGGATGACCGGCAATTGCGACCTTGCGGATGCCGAGCTTGTCGAACAGGCCGGTTTCCAGCAGCGCGACGGAAGAGGTGAGGGGGCCGGCCGTTTCGGCTTCACCCGCGATCGCGAGTACTTCGCTCGCCCCGCCTTCATTAACCAGGCGCGTGATCCGGCGCTCGAAGGCCTCAAGAGAAGGATAGCGGCGCGCTGCCATATGCGGAACGGCGATCAGCTTGTTCTCGGTCAAGGTCCGCACGGCGTCGACGATCGTGTCCTCGGAGGCGTTGCCCAGATCCGTGACATAGACCTGCGTGCCGGCCGGAATATTCGCCAGAAGTTCGGTTTTCTCGACCACCTGCTTCGGCGACATTTCGGTGGAGGCGGCAAAGCGCCCGGTGGCCAGTAAGCGCTGTTCAGTCATGTTCCGTGCCTCCACTTGCGAGCAGGGTCTTCAGTCTGTCTTTGGGATAAGCGGCGAGAAGCTCGCTCAGGGCTGTTTCCGCTTCTGTTTCAAGGTCGTCCGAGACTTCGACAGGGTCGGTGCGGCGCCATTCGGCCATGTAGGCCTCGCTGTCCTTCGCACCGATCCGCATGGCGCAGGCGTCAATCGCTTCCATGAAAACGGCGGGCAGTTCGCGGCGTGCGGACTTGCGTCCCTTCTTCACCAGGATCTGTGCCGGGATATCCCGCCAAAAAACGATAATCTTCTGCGCCATTTGCTCAACTTCCTCCGAGAGCATGTTTGCCGGATGCAGTGCGATTCAGGTCGCCTGATAGCGGCATATGAGCGTGAAAATCCGACGTGCCCGGGCCGCACGTCAACGCTCTGCCTCTGCACCCAGAAAGCCGGCAAGAAGTCCATAGCCGGTTCGCCGGATCTCAAAGCTCAGTTCCAGCCGTTCGGCAGCTTTGCGGGCGGCCTCTTCAAGGTCCGGATTGTCGGTCTGCGCGAGATAGACCAGGCGCTTGTAATGGGCGAAATACATGTCCCTCAGGTGAGGGTGCCAGTCCAGGCCGAGCGGCTCGATGACCATCGTCTGGAAATGGCGCGCGAGAAAGTCCGTGAGATAGAACGTTCCCAGTTCCTCTTCCGCCAGCTTGTCGAATTCTTCCAGGCCGGAAAAGAAGGCGTAGCAATGGGCACCCTCGATCCGCTTTGCACCGGTTTCCTCCAGCACCTTGTCGAGAAGACCGCCGGTGCCGCAATCGCCGTAGCCGATCAGGATCTCCGAATAAGCGTCCCGGTGCAAAAGGATCGTGCGCCGCACCTCGTCGGGGATCTTGTCCGGTGTGTTGTGAAGCTGCGCCGGCAGACAAGTGAGATCGATATGGTCGAGGCCGTTCAGGTCACGGACCGCAATGATCTCGCGCGCGAGCGCGCCGCAGGCGACAATAAGGACGCGACCGATCTTGTCGTTCGCGTCCTCGTCGTTCTGGATCGGGAAGAGCGGCTCGCCTACCTGCATGCCGGCAGCCCCTTCAAACACCGTCTCAGCCTTTGGCGGCGAGCTGGTTGTGGCGGCGGGCGATCAGGTCCTTCGCCATTTCCACGGCGACGGCCGCGTCGCGGCAGTATCCGTCCGCTCCGACCGCCTCACCGAACTCCTCGTTGAGCGGCGCACCGCCGACGAGAACGATGTAGTCGTCGCGAATGCCCTTTGCCTTCATTTCGTCGATGACAACCTTCATGTAGGGCATCGTGGTGGTCAAAAGGGCCGACATGCCGAGGATTTCAGGCTGGTGCTCTTCAAGAGCCGCAAGGTAGTTCTCGACCGGATTGTTGATGCCAATGTCGATCACCTCGAAGCCCGCACCTTCCATCATCATGGAAACAAGGTTCTTGCCGATGTCGTGAATGTCGCCCTTCACGGTGCCGATGACCATCTTGCCGACCTTGGGTGCACCGGTTTCCGCGAGAAGAGGACGCAGGATGCCCATCCCGGCCTTCATGGCGTTGGCGGACAGGAGAACTTCCGGCACGAACAGAATACCGTCGCGGAAATCGATCCCGACGATGCGCATGCCTTCTACAAGCGCTTTTGTCAGGATATCGTAAGGGACCCATCCGCGTTCCAGCAGGATGTTCACGGCTTCCACGATCTCATCCTGCAGACCGTCATAAAGGTCGTCATGCATCTGTTCGACGAGTTCGTCGTCGGAAAGAGACGCGAGATCGATATCTTCTTCATCGGACATGGGCAGCTCCAACAGGGCGCAAGTGACTATAACTTAGTGGAAAACCTTATGCCTGAAGGCTGATTTGCCGATATCTTCAATGCGACACGGCAAGTCGCTTACGCGACAGTGCCGGTAAACCGGCGGTCACAAAGAAAAGGGCGGGTCGCTTCATCCGCAGCTCTCGGCACTCCAATCCGGGGAGCCGCCACACACATCTGTTTGGGCCATTGATGCTTTTTGTGTTTGAGCTGCACGGGGCTTGCCGGTTCAAAGCATCAGACGACGTGTCTGCTTTTTGTCCAGCGGTTGTCCGCCTGTCTTGTTGATTCAGTTTTCAGCCTAAATTAGAAGTTGTATAACTTCACTTTTGTGAAAATGGATTTTGGAATGTCAAAGAAATCTCTCACGCTGTCCGTCGTTTTTTTT
>JBCDEN010000576.1:0-3258 GCA_039179715.1 Pseudomonadota bacterium | reverse complement strand
GCGCCTTGCTTGATCAAAACCGGGCAAAGCTCGCAGCGCTGTGCCAATGTGGCCGAGACCACATCGCGCTTGCCGATCCAGCGCAGAACCTGTGGGCCGTGGTCGACCGTCAAAACGATGTCGCCCACTTTCAGGCTTTCAATCGCACGCTCGCCCGCAGGGGTCCTCAGTAGGGTGCCGGGAGTGAAACACACGACATCCGGAATGGTGATGTCGAAGCCGGTGCCGTTGGGATTGCTGTTGCCGCCGCCATCTGCGGTGTCCCAGTTGCTCAGGTCGGATATCGCTGCAATCAGATTGTCCCGGGTCACGGGATCGGACAAGGTGCCGTCGGCGACAAACTCCATGTAGTCTTCGTCGCCGTCAATGATGATCGCCCCGTTGGTTGTCGTCAGCCCGGTGCCGGAAAGGTTGGGGGTCTGCGTGTTTGAGCCGGTGGCCTCGTTCGCAATCACGCCGATGAAGTTGTCCGGTGTGACCGAATTGCCCATCCGCGTGCCCTGGAACGCCCAGAACATCTCGTTCCCACGGGCCAGCAAGCCACCACCGCGAATGTAATCGACGCTGCCGCCCACGTCGAAAGAGGCATCGGCTGGGCCCTGCGTCATGTCAATTTGCACAACCGTTCCGGCTTCAACGCCGCCGGTGGGTACGGTCCATTCGAACAATTGTTCCGAGCCAAAGAAATTTGTGCCATTCCACTCGTCATCGGTGAAATAGATGACATCGCCGCCCGCAATATCGACCGTTGTCACAAAACTGATGTCATCATTGTCAGCATCCCAGCCAACGAACATGATGTCTCCGGGTTGAAGCGGCATAGTAGACCTCCGCGTCCGAATTCATCCCTGTGGTTGAAAACTAGGCTGGCCGCCAGATTTGTTCAATGCGGATGTGAACCTGCCGGCGGTGATCAGCCTTTTTTCAGGCTACTCACCAGTGTCTCCACATCCGGCACGACCTGAAACAGGCCTTTCAAGCTTGCGTCGGCAAAGCCTTCCGCCACCACGTGATCCAGTAAAGCGACCAAAGGCTGCCAGTATCCTTCGATATCAACCAGAAAAATCGGTTTGTCGTGCAGGTTCAGTTGCGACCAGGTCAGCACTTCGAAGAACTCTTCCAAAGATCCTGCACCGCCCGGAAGCACTGCTGTCGCATCGGCATTCATGAACATCACCTTTTTGCGCTCGTGCATCGTCTCGGTGATGATCCTGTCGCTGCCATAGATGTCACGCGGCGCCTCGGACTGCACCAGATGCGTCGGGATGACACCGAGTGTGTCGGCCCCGCCTGCAACGGCGGCAGCGGCAACGGCCCCCATGATGCCGACATCACCGGCGCCATAAATCAGCCGCCAGCCTTCTTTGGCGATGGCCTCTCCAAGGGCCGTTCCTGCGGCCTCATAGGCCGGTTTCGCACCGGGGCGGGCGCCGCAATAGACGCATAAAGACAGGGTCGACACGCGGATTTGTCCTCACGGAAAGGGGTTTTGACCCCTGTTAGCGGTGTTGATATGGTCCCGCAAGCACCGTCTAGGGACGTTGGTGCGCGCAGACTTTTGGGGTTGTCCCGAACGGGGAGATTGGCCGTGTCGCCATACGGAAGAGGGTTGATTGCTGTCGCTTTGTTTGGCGCGGCGATCATGGTGTACTGGTTCCAAAAGCCTCAATTGCCAGTGGACGGACCGGTTCCCGAAACGGCTGCGGTGCCGACACCGGAGGACGCCCCGGACGCATCCGGCGAAGAGGTGGCCGTTGAGGCAAATGAGGCTGAAGCACCTGCGACCGAGGAGGTCGCGGTGGAAGAGGCTGCTCCTGTTGAAGAGGCCGAACCGGAGACGGCGGCTGTCGAGCCGGATGCCGAGGCAGAGACCGCGGCCGCCGAACAGGAAAACGGGATACCTGAACAAGAGACCGCAACGACCGAAGACCCGACAGAAGAGCTGTCCGAGGACGTCGCTGCCGCAGCGACGCCGGAAGGTGTTCCAGCGTCCGATGATGCATCGGACACCGTCGCCGAGAGTGGCGCCGCGGAAGTTGAAACCGACGAAACCGAAACAGCCGCAGTTTCACCTGAACCCGCGATTGCGTCGGAAGATGAAGCGCCCGCGACAGACGATGCCGAGACGGCGGCGGTTGCCGACGATGCTGCCTCGACAGAAGACGAAACTGCCGAGGCGGCTCCAGAGCCTGGGGCTCCGACAAGCGACGCGACATTTGACATTGTCCGCGTCGAACCCGGTGGCTCCACGGTCATAGCCGGCAAAGCGGTTCCGGGGGCACAAGTCGAGTTGTTTTTGGATGGCGAGGCCGTCGCCTCCACCGCTGCCGACAGTGCGGGCGGGTTCGTGATGTTTGCCGAGCTTGGCGCGTCGGACGATCCGCGCGTGTTGACCTTGCGGGAAACGCAGGCCGATGGCGTGCAAGCCTCAGCACCCGCGTCTGTCATTCTTGCGCCAGTTCCGCGCCTTGCGCAGACGGAACTGCGCGAAGGCGCTGACACGAAAGAACCTGAGCTTGGCGAAAACAACGTCAGCGCTGCGGTCACCGCGCCAAGCGAAACCGGCAGCGACGCCGAAGGCGCCGAGACCGCCGAGGTCGAAACACCGGCCCCTGCACCGGTGACCGAGGTGGAACAGCCCGCAGCGCCAACCGTTTTGCTGGCCGATGAAGACGGCGTACGTGTCTTGCAGAACCCCGGGGACCAGCCCCAGGCGCTGGCAAATGTCTCCATCGATTCAATCAGTTATGACGATGTTGGCGAGGTTGCTCTGGCGGGCCGCGCCACCGGCACATCCGCCGTGCGGGTGTATCTTAACAACCGGCCATTGGTCGAGGTGGACATCGGTGCCGACGGGCAATGGCGGACGGAATTGCCGGAGATTGACACTGGCACCTACACGCTGCGCGTTGACGAATTGAACGAAGCCGGGGAAGTGATTTCGCGGGCCGAAACCCCGTTCCGGCGCGAGGCGGTGGAAGCCATTCAGGCGTTGGATGAGCGGCGCAAGATTGAGACGCAGATTGCGCCGGTGTCGCTGATCACGGTGCAGCCGGGGAACACACTTTGGGGCATAGCCGATGAGAAATACGGCGAAGGTCTGTTGTATGTTCGTGTTTTCGAGGCGAATAATGACCGCATCCGCAACCCGGATCTGATCTATCCCGGGCAGATTTTCACCGTCCCCGACTGACCTCAAAGAAAGACACGACACATGCCGGATTTTGCCATTTATCCGAGCCTTGAAGGCCGGACTGT
>JBCDEN010000435.1:0-4289 GCA_039179715.1 Pseudomonadota bacterium | reverse complement strand
GGATCCTCAGTCGCCTGCGATTACTGGATCCCTGCCTCCGCAGGGATGACAAGTCTTGAGGTTTTTCGCAGGTCACCCATGCGCAGCGTTTAGTGCATCCTTCTGAGCTGTCATCCCGGTTTGGCGCGCAGCGGCAAGACCGGGAGCCAGTATCGCCGGTTTGGGTTGGACCCGCAGGCGCTCGCGATTACTGGATCCCTGCCTCCGCATGGATGACAAGTCTTGAGGTTTTTCGCAGGTCACCCATGCGCAGCGTCTAGTGCATCCTTCTGAGTTGTCATCCCGGTTTGGCGCGCAGCGGCGAGACCGGGACCCAGTACCCCCGGTGTTGGCTGGATCCTCAGTCGCCTGCGATTACTGGATCCCTGCCTCCGCATGGATGACAAGTCTTGAGGTTTTTCGCAGGTCACCCATGCGCAGCGTTTAGTGCATCCTTCTGAGTTGTCATCCCGGTTTGTCGCGCAGCGGCAAGACCGGGACCCAGTACGCCCGGTGTTGGCTGGATCCTCAGTTGCCTGCGATTACTGGATCCCTGCCTCCGCAGGGATGACAAGTCTTGAGGTTTTTCGCAGGTCACCCATGCGCAGCGTTTAGTGCATCCTTCTGAGCTGTCATCCCGGTTTGCCGCGATGGCAACAAGACCGCGAGCGGGTTATTGATGTGGTGCCTGGGTTCGCATGTGCTTTGAAAGTGCAGAGATGCATTGCCGTAACGGCCTTATCCTAAGGAAGCACGTCCGTGCTGTCGCGATTGGTAGGTTGCATGAACAGAGTATGTCGGCGATCCTTCGAGACGGGCCTTTCGGCGCTCCTCAGGATGAGGCGGTTTTTCCTTCAGTCGAGCCTTGCCGGGACTTGATGAACATGGGCGGATCCGCGCTTGTCGGCGTAAGTCTGGTTTATCGGCGCTAAAAGCAGTGGCAGGTTCCGCCTCAGCACCTCTCCTTGTCCCCATTTATTGATGTTTTCCAGCCTCGCCAGAAACATTTTGTTGCTATATTGTTCTTCAGGGCCTGGACAGGGTATTCTTGGCGGCTCTTGTGGAACTGGACCAGCGCATCATGGCAGACCCGGGCGGGTACGACGATTCCTTTGACGATCCCTTTCAGGCCTCCGGTCCGCGGCAGGAGCCTGCGCCCGTGCCGCCGCGCGCGTCCGGCGGAATTGCCGCAAGAGCAATGGCCGCGCGCCAGGCACCGGACTATTTTACAGGACTGAACCCGGAGCAGAGGCTCGCCGTCGAGACAACAGAGGGACCGGTTCTGGTTCTCGCCGGGGCCGGAACCGGCAAGACCCGGGTTCTGACGACACGCATCGCCCATATCCTGGCGACGGGACGGGCCCGCCAATCGGAAATCCTCGCAGTCACCTTCACCAACAAGGCCGCACGTGAAATGAAGGAGCGCATTTCCGGGTTTGTCGGCGGCAATGTCGAAGGCATGGCCTGGCTCGGAACTTTCCACTCGATCTGCGTGAAAATCCTGCGCAAGCATGCCGAACTCGCCGGTCTGAAATCGAGTTTTTCCATTCTGGATACGGACGACCAGATCCGCCTGATCAAGCAGATCATCCAGGCGGAGGGCCTTGATGACAAACGCTGGACCGCCAAAACCTTTGCGGGGATGCTGGACAGCTGGAAAAACCGGGCAATGACGCCCGATCAGGTTCCGGAAGGCGAAGCACGCGCATTTGCCAATGGCAGGGGGCGCCGTCTCTATGAAGAGTATCAGGAGCGCCTGTCGATCCTGAATGCCGCGGATTTCGGTGATCTGCTTCTGCACGTTATCACGCTGTTCAAGACCCAGCCGGATGTGCTGAAAGAATACCAGAACCGGTTCCGCTATATGCTCGTGGACGAGTATCAGGACACCAACATCGCGCAGTATCTGTGGCTGCGTCTGCTTGCGCAGGGCAATCCGAATGTGTGCTGTGTCGGCGACGACGACCAGTCGATCTATGGCTGGCGCGGCGCCGAGGTCGACAACATCCTGCGGTTCGAGCACGATTTCAAGGGCGCGACCGTGGTGCGGCTGGAACGGAACTACCGGTCGACCAGTCATATTCTGGCCGCCGCCTCACAGCTGATTTCCCACAATGAGGGCCGTCTCGGGAAAACGTTGTTCACCGATTTTCACGAGCCGGACCATGATCTGGTTTCGGTCGCATCCGTCTGGGATTCCGAGGAGGAAGCACGGACGATCGGCGACGAGATCGAGGCCCTGCAAAGCAAGGGTCACGCGCTCAACGAGATGGCCGTGCTTGTTCGGGCATCGTTCCAGATGCGCGAGTTCGAGGACCGGTTCATCACGCTCGGTCTCAATTACCGGGTCATCGGCGGTCCGCGCTTTTACGAGCGCATGGAAATTCGCGATGCCCTTGCCTATTTCCGCTGTGTCACGCAGCCGGCGGACGATCTTGCCTTCGAGCGGATCGTCAACACGCCGAAGCGGGGTCTTGGTGACGCGACGCTGAAGCTCGTGCACGGGCTGGCGCGCGCAGAGCGTATTCCGCTAATGCAGGCCGCGCTGCACCTGATCGATACCGAGGAGTTGAAGCCGAAGCCGCGCAACGCGCTCAAGACCGTTCTCGATAATTTCGACCGCTGGCGCCGCCAGCTCGACCAGCTCAGGCACACGGACCTTGCCGAGATCATTCTCGACGAAAGCGGATACACGGAAATGTGGCGCCTCGACCGGTCAGCCGAAGCGCCCGGACGTCTCGACAACCTGAAGGAACTGATCCGCTCGATGGAAGAATTTGAATCCATGGCGGGCTTCCTGGAACACATCTCGCTCGTGATGGACCGGGACAGTGCCGATGCCAGCGATGCAGTCTCGATCATGACACTGCATTCGGCCAAGGGGCTGGAGTTCGATACGGTTTTCCTGCCTGGCTGGGAGGAAGGGCTTTTCCCGCATCAAAGGTCGCTCGATGAAAGCGGCAGGGCCGGGCTGGAGGAAGAACGGCGTCTCGCCTATGTCGGCATCACACGGGCAAAGCAGCGCGCGAAACTCTATTTCGCATCCAACCGGAGGATCCACGGATTGTGGCAGTCAACCGTGCCGTCGCGCTTTCTCGATGAGTTGCCGCCCGATCATGTCGAGATCGCGGAAGCCTCGTCGAGCTATGGCGGCTATGCCGGCGGCGGTTACGGACCCTCGCGCTTTGACGGCAACGACCCGTTCGAGCGCGGCAGCTACGCAACTCCCGGCTGGCAGCGTGCACAGCGGGCGAAGCAGTCGGATGACGGGTTTTCGGAAGGGGGCAGGGGCTACAAGTCCGCCCGGATGAAGCGTCAGGGGCCGCTCACGATCGAAGGAGAGCTTGTCGCCAAGTCCGTTAGCGAAACCCCGTCGGAGTATTCTCTGGGCGAGCGTGTGTTCCACATCAAGTTCGGCTATGGCGCGATCACGTCCATTGAAGGCAACAAGCTTACGATTGATTTTGAAAAGGCCGGCGTCAAGAAGGTGATCGACAGCTTTGTCGAGCGGCACTGAGGCAAAAGAGCTCCGGCAACCGCTCAGAGATCCATGCCCTTTGGTTTGATGAGCAGCGCGCGCTCCTTCAAATAAGGATGCACGTTGACGGCGTCGCGCAGTGTCTTTTGAGCAAGCTCCGCCCGGCCTTGCGTGATGTAAATCATCGCCTGGCCCGAGAGTGCGCCGAAATGCCGGGGTTCCAGTTCCAGGACCTTCTTGATGTCTTTCAGACTGGCTTCGTAGTCGCCTTGCAGAAACAGGATGAAGGCTCGCTGGTTCCAGCCCTCGGCATAATCCGGTGCTGCGACCACGACCTTGTCAAGGACCTCGCGCGCGCCCTGATAGTTGTATTCGCCGCGCATGCGCATGGCGCTTTCCACCTGCTCGCGCAGTTCCGGTGTTGGTGCCGCGTCTATCCAGGCTTCCCAGATCTCGGTCTCGATGAGCCTGGCTGCTTGCTCGTTCGGTGCGGTTTTAAGGGCTTCGAAGAGATCGTCGGTGGACGTTTCCGCGCGCGCAGCGCTGATCGCTGTTGCAATGCAGACAAGCAAAACTGCGAACAGTTGCCCCGCCTGAAGCGTCCAAGTTTTATGCCAGTTTCCGATCATCACACACCTCCGCTCGTCTGAATCATGGCGCGGTTCGCGAATTTGACCAGTCAATTGTTTTTGACGCCAGGGTCAGGACCCATTCATTTGGATGAATTGGGTGGGATGAATTTGTTCGGATACGAGGCGCAAAGCTGCAGCAAACCGTCCGGTTTCCAAAGATTTGCAACGACGTTGCCGGGCAAATTCACCCTATCCCTCCG
>JBCDEN010000184.1:0-7102 GCA_039179715.1 Pseudomonadota bacterium | reverse complement strand
CTCCACACCAGTATGAACAGACCGACCAGCGCCGCGGATACCGTCGAGATGATCGTTGTCGCGTGGACGCGGCCCGTCACGCTACCAAGCTGTTTGATGGCCTCGATGTAGCCGACCTTGACCCTGAACATCGGGAATAGCGAGACGAAGTGTTCGGGCTGCTCATACTGATTGACGCGATAGGGGATGCTCGCCGTAACCTTGTAGAATTGCAGCTCTGATGCAGCTTCCCTGACCTCGCCATAAGCCAGCTTGTGTATGTCTTCCGCGCTGTCCAGCTGGTCCTCTGCGGCGATGCCGACATAGGCGAGTATGTCCCAGTTATAGATCGGGTTGAAATAGGCAAGGGCGAGCGTGCCCAGCACGATCAGTGAAAAAACGCTGACCGAGACGGCATTGACAAGCTCCTTCGACAGCAGTTTCCGGGAGGCATGCAGGACCGTTTCAAGGCGATCGCCAAAGGTGTTCGTCAAGGACATGGTTCCAGTGTGTCTTTCCGTTGGTTGGTCGCATGACTGCCGGTCCCCCGTCGCACCGTGACGGGATGCAGGCCGGGAAAGCATGCATCTGCGTTAATGGCAGCAACCCCAAGTAGCGGTCTTTGCCCAAGCATAACCGCCTCAACCTAATATCGCCTTAATCGGATTTGCAGTGTTTTGAGAGGTGTCGCGCCGGCCCTGGCTCATGTCGCCTTCAGGCCGCGCAAGCGGTCTTTGACGTCGCTCAGAACCGGTTCGTATTCGGATCTCGGAACGGTACGCAAGACGAGAACGGCGGCCAGGTAAACCACCGCAGCGGCGCTCACGGCTACCAGCAGTCCGGCGATCCCATCGAGCTGGGACAGCACGAGTGTCGCCGTTCCGGCGCAAAGCAATGCAGCGCAGATGCATTTGACGACGGCCAGAAGCGGAAGCCTCAGCTTGAGGACGCGCTGGCAATAGATGCCGAGTATCAGGAGAAGCAGTATGCTGGCTGCCGCGCGCGCCGCGGCCGCCCCCATTTGTCCGAAAGATGGAACCACAAGGAGCAGGGCGACAGTCGTAATCGCACACCAGGCAATCGTCATGCGCAACTCGTCGGCGCTTCGGTCCTTGGCGAGAATGGCGCGGGAGATGACAGCAGACAGCGCCTGGGCGATGGAGAACCCGAGCAGGATCACGGCAGGCCACACGGCAGGCCGGAAATCTTCTCCGAAAACAAGCGGTATCAGAACCGGGGCGATCGAGGCACCGCCGATCGCGACCGGTGCGATCACGATTGCTAGCCAGCGGATCGTACCTTCGAACGCCACGGCGATCGCACGGTCATCCTTTTGATCGTGAAGCACACCCAATTGGGGAATGACAAAGGCAAGACTGAACACGGCGAACTGCACGACCATGCCCGACATGGTCAGCCCGATCGAATAGTAGCCGACTTGTGTGAACGTGAAAAAGAAACCGATAATCGCAAGTTCTATACGTGCGCCGAAGAGCGCAAATATGCTTCCGGAAAACCAGTTGTTGCGGGCATAAAGGGCAACGTCCCTCGGCAGATTCTTGTCCGCAGGAGCGGATCTGCCGACATACCGCCGAAGGTCAAGGGCTTGCGGCAGATGCCGCGTCGCGTGACCCAGGATCGCGCCGGCCGGGCCGAATATGAATGCGCCGGCGAAGACGCAGACCGGTTGAACGATACAGCCGATCAGGGTCATGGACGCGGTGCGGTCGAACTGCCTGAGCCCTTGCGCCGCGTTGAGTGCCATTGAGGCATAGGCATAGCTCAGGAAAAGGACGATCGTTGCGCCCCAGGCAATTGCTCCGTTGAGGTTGCCCTGGCTCTGTTGCCAGAAAGCGTAGGCGGCAATGCCGGATGCCATAAGTCCGGTTGTCAGGACAAAGCGCGTGAGCAGGCTTCGAAAGAGCGGGCTTCCCCCGGCTTCAGAACGTGTATCGCGCGCAATGAACCGGAGTGCGGCCTGGGGCATGCCGAAATCGGAAACCACGGTCGCGACGGACATGAACCACAATGCGTAGGCAACAACGCCCGTTCCTTCAACACCGAGCGTGCGTGCAACGATGATGCTGCACACGAAGCCCATGAGCATGGAAAGCATGCCCGCGGAGGTATTGATGACAGACATTCGCAGCATCGATGCCATTGGATTGCGCTTTGTGTCCCTGTACCGCGTCCCTAATGGTCAGCCGCGCCGTTCTTGCAGCGGTGATTTTTCCTGACCGAACCGGAACTGTTGCAACCGTCCGGGCCGGGAGCGCTTCACGCCAGTGAATACCGGAAATCGCTTAAGAATTGATGAGCGGTTGATCTTCGTCGAGGGCAAGCAAACGATCGGCAACGTCTTTCCAGTCGAGCACGTCCGATGCTTCATTGGTGAATGTCCCACCGAGCGCTGCCGTGATGGCTCTGAGGATCGTCTCGGGTTCGCCGGGTTCGTAGCCGTGCCGGTTGATCTTGTCTCCGACCGCGAAGTCAGGGCAAACGGCGGGCAATTGCAGATACTCGTACTGCATGAGCTTGAGGCTGGAATCGGCGAGATAGGCGGCATCCGACCGGAAGCGATAAGGGGCAACGCCCGCATCAGCATGTTTCAGGTAAGGCAGTGTATCGCGAAACGGCATGCGGCCATATTCGGTGACGTTGTCCAGGTTTCCCTCGATTCCCGGTGTGCCGATGAGGTGGAAATGGACATCGGGAAAGGCACCGGCGGCAATCGTGAAAAAGGATGCATCGAACAGCATGGAGCCCACAGTTGCGATATTACGCGAGGTTTCGTAGGGACTTGCGCCAATTCCGTCGAAATCGCTCTTCGATACCCCGTGGGGAACGAAGTGCACGGGACACCCGAAATCCTCGAAGTGGGGCGCCATTGCCCGGGCAACGACCACGATACGGTCGATTGCATGTCTGTCGCTGTAGAGCTGTGCGGCAATGAAGGGGTGCGCGCCGATCGTATCGAGCAGATCCGCCACGAAATAGATGATCTTCGCATCCGGCGCCGATTTGCGGACCCGGCCGATCAGGGCAGCCGATATGCCGGATTCCACGATGATCAGGTCTGCATCGCGGGCCGCTTCATCAAGTGCCTTGCAAGCAGACCCGACCCACCAGCGGAATAGAGAATTGGTCAGACCTTCGAACTTGCCAAGGCCTCTGCCGAACGGGTGCACCGGCGACCGCCACAAAAAGCAGTTGACGCCGGCCACCTCTTGCCATGTGTTGGCCCTGGCAAAGAGATTTTTTCGATGATCGTCGCTGAGCATCGATAGCGCGCTGAAGCCGACCGAGAAGAACTGAACGGATGCACCGAGATCACGAAACGCATCGGCGAGGAAATGCCGTCCGGCACGCCAGCCGGTCCTGTAGTCATGCCTTGAAATCAGCAGGATTTTCCGTCCGGTCACAAATGGCTCCCTGTGCACGATCGATCAACCTTGGCCTTAAGCCGGATCTTAACGGTTATGTGCTTTAAGGCTCTTCAAGTTGTTTGCATGCGGCGCGCATGCGCTGGGGAACAATGGCCATGCTCGTGTTGACATTGGCTTAAAGAGCGAGATTTCAGGCAGTCGAAATGGATAGTGTTGCGGTCGGTCCGAAGAAGCATGCGAGCGTGAAGCACAGGTTGCAGCGCATCTTCTGGAGATTGATTTCTATTTTTCCCGACAAGCCCTATCTGACCTGGAAGTACTTCTCGATTTTCGGCCGCTTTCCAAACTGGAAGGCCCCCGCCCGGTTTTCCGAATATCAGCAGATCCGGAAGATTGAAGACCGCAACCCATTGTATTCCAAGGTTGTCGACAAGGCGGATGCAAAGGGCTTCATCGTCGAGCGTGTTGGCGACACTTGCGTGATTCCGACCTACTGGGTCGGAACCGACCTGGGCACGGTTGACTGGACAACCGTTCCTTTGCCGGCTGTGGTCAAGCCGACCCACGCGAGCGGCGCTGGCTTTTTCCTGCGCGGGCAGAGCGACATCGACGACCTGATGGGGCGCCGCCCGGAAGCAGCGTGGCTGGCCGCCGATCACTCGAGGATTAACCGGGAATGGGCCTATGCCAATGTCGAACCGCGCATCATCATCGAAAAACTGATCGGAAAGCCCGGCGAATCCCTGAGTGACTACCGGTTCTACAGTTTCAACGGCAATGTCGTGCATATCGAAGTTCGCACGCCGCGTCCGGACGGCATGTATGAAAGCGTCTATTCGCCGGATTGGGAACGTCTTCCCGTTCACATGAATTACTACCCCCTTCTCGCCGAGGATTTGCCGAAGCCGGACAAATTCGAAGACATGCTCGAATTTGCCCGCTCTTTGAGCCGGGAACTGGGATTTGCCAGGATAGATCTCTACGATACGTCGGACGGGATCTTTGTGGGTGAGATCACGCTTTATCCAAGCGGTGGCTTTGAGACATTCGTCCCCGACAGCTACGACTTCAAGCTCGCACGCTATTGGGATGAATTCGTTCCCCAGTAGTGACCGGGAACAGGTCGGCATGAACCAAGGATTAATGTGATGATTAAATCCATCGCGGGTGCCTAAGCCATTTTTTTACTTTGATTTTTGTTCGAAATTTAAGATCCGCTCATCATACTCCGTGAGTCTGTGATGCATTATGTGGCCGACAACCGGTCATGCGCGATGACGGGGAACATTATGGACAAGCTGACTGAAATCGATCCGGCTCACAGACTTGAATCGAACGTTCGCAGCTATGTGCGCAGTTTCCCTTTCCTCGCCAAGTCGGCATCCGGCAGCACGATAGTTGCCCAGGATGGCACCGAATACATCGACTTTCTTGCCGGCGCAGGCGCTCTGAACTACGGACACAATTGCAAGGTGATCCGGAACGCACTCATCGACTATCTGTCAGAAGACGGCATCACCCACAGCCTCGACTTTGCAACTGTTGCAAAGAACCGGTTCATCGATGCATTCGATCGGTTGATCCTGCAGCCCCGTGGCATGAACTTCCGTTTCCAGTTCTGTGGCCCGACCGGCACCAATGCCGTGGAGGCGGCCATCAAGATCGCGCGCAAGGTAACCGGACGGCGTGATGTCCTTGGCTTTACCCACGGTTTTCACGGAATGACAACCGGGTCTCTGCAGCTCACGGATAATCCCTACTACAAGGAAGGTCTGCCCGGCCTGGAGCAGCAAGAGCACAAACCTTTGCCGTTCTGCGCTTCCGAGGAAGAACAGGACGCGTCCATCGCGGTTATCACCGAAACCCTCCGATCTAGGCTGGAAAGCAATGCCGCGCCCGCCGCAATCATCGTTGAACCCATCCAGGGCGAGGGCGGTATCAATGTCGCCCCTTTGCCCTGGCTGAGGGCGCTTGAGGATCTGTGCAGGCAGTTCGGCGTTCTCCTGATCATTGACGACATTCAGATGGGATGCGGACGCACCGGCGATTTCTTCAGTTTCGAAAAAGCCGGTATCAGCCCCGACATCGTCGTCCTGTCAAAGTCGGTTGGCGGTTTCGGTCTGCCCATGGCGCTCGTTCTCATGAAGCCCGAGCATGACGTTTGGAAACCGGGACAGCACAACGGCACGTTCAGGGGCAACAACCTGGCCTTTGTCGCCGCAACCGTGGCCTTGGAGCATTACTGGCGCGACTTCGAGTTTTACGACGAGGTCAAGGCAAAGGCCGAGCACATTGAAGAAAGGCTTGGCCATCTCGTCGCTCAGAACCCGGCACTTGAGCTGAACTATCGCGGCAAGGGCTTCGTCTGGGGACTTGAAAGCAATGCCGATCCGCAGATCGCCGGTATGATCCAGACAATGAGCTTCGAGCGCGGCCTGATCATTGAGACCTGCGGTCGGGACGATCAGGTCCTGAAATTCCTGGCGCCGTTAACGAGCAGCCTCAAGGAACTCGATCGGGGGTTCGATACGCTCACCGAGGTCTGTGCGTGCCTCAACGCTCAGCAGTCCGACAGGGAAATCGGGCAAAGGAGAGCCGCCACCGGTTAGAGCCGGGCGTCTGCGATCAGGACCGCACGGCAACGCAGCCGATCCGGTAAAAGAAACTGCTATCGCGCGGCCTTTCCGCATGTCCCGGCTGACGCATCACCGGCCATGAAAGGCGCAAGGACCGTCATTTGCGGTCGGTCCTTTCCGTCGAGCGGCTGGAGTGACAGGGGATAGTTGCCCCACCAGTCCCCGGCTGCCCAGGCGGTCCATCCGATCCAGGTCTCGCTGTCGCCATTCAGATACCGCACCATGTCCTCAAGGCCCTGAAGGCAGTCTGGCGATGCGGTGCCTCCGAACTCGCCGACGAAACCCCTGTGCCCGTGTTCCTTCATCCAGGCCGCAACTTGTTTCAGGGCGTCGATGGCATCGTCGGCTCTCGGGCAGCTGTCATGTGTGCCCGAATAGTCTTCATCGAGATACTGGTGGACTTCGAATGCAAAATTGTTCTGCGGATCGCGAATGGCTTCGGCATGCCCTGCATTCGAGCCGCCTTCCTGCGGATCGAACCAGTGCGATGCTCCGGTCCAGATTGTTCCGGGCACGAGCACGAGCTGGTCCGAGCCGGCTTCCCGGATCGCGTCGAGGCCAACCTGCGCGGCGTCAAACCAGGTCTTTGCGGATATGTCCGCCGGCTCATTCATCAGGCCGAGGACAACCTTGTCATTCGATGCGAAATAGGGGGTGAGCCGCCGCCAGAAGTCTCCGAGCGCCTCGGCGCTCACGACGCCGTTGCCAATTCTGTCTCCGCGATACTCGGCATAGTTGTGCAGATCGAGGATGATGGTTATCCCCCGGCTTGTCGCTGCCTGCACCGTGACCTGAAGCCGTGCAAGTTCTGCCGGATCGAAGGCACCGAAGAGTTCCGGCTGCAGTCTCTCCCAGCGAAACGGCAAGCGGATTGCGGTCATAGAATGAGCGGCGGCCCAGTCGAGCGTCGAATCAGAGGGATAGATGTAGCCTTCGCCATGTTTCGCGCCCGGCCCGCCGAATTCGGCGCCGGCAACATTGACGCCGCGCAGGCAGCTGGCCGCGTGGGCACAGGCCCCCGTGAGGGCGTACAGAACCGCGAAGCATCCCATTCGCCCTTTGATACGCAGATCAGCGGCGGACCGCTGGCCTAGGCTTTTG
>JBCDEN010000602.1:0-3127 GCA_039179715.1 Pseudomonadota bacterium | reverse complement strand
GTGCTGCCGATATTCGCGGCCACGATCGTCGGCGGGATCGGAAGCGTCTACGGCGCGGTGCTTGGCGGGTTCGTCGTCGGGGTCGCCTCGAACATCGCGCTCGTTGTTCTGCCGTCCGGCTACAGTCCCTCCGTGCCGTTCCTGATGATCCTTCTCGTTCTGCTCATCCGGCCGAACGGTCTTTTCGGGGAGGCGCGGGCATGATCGGCGTGATCTCCTACCTCGTGTTCTTCACGACCGTCGCCGCCATTCTCGGCATCGCCGTGCTCGGCCTGAACCTGCAATGGGGCAATACGGGCCTCTTCAATGGCGGTGTCGTCGCTTCATTCGGGGCCGGAGCCTACGGCACGTTGATCCTCGGGGGCGCACCACAGGAAAGCCAGCTGGGCGGGTTCGAGCTGTTCTATCCCGTGGCACTCCTGGGGGGCATGGCCGCCGCCGGCATTTTGGCCTGGGCAGTCGGCAGGCTCACCTTGCGGCTGCGCCACGACTATCTCGCGATCGCAACGTTTGGTGTGGCCGTCGCCTTTGAAAACGTGATGCGCAATGCAACCGGCATCACCGGGGGCGCGCAGGGCATACGTGGTTTCGAGCGTCCCTTCAGGCAGATGCTCGGAGACGGCTTCACCTATAATCTTGTCTTTCTGATCGCTGTTCTCGTGATTTTGTGCGCGGTCTACATTTTCCTTGAGCGTCTGACCGTCTCGCCGTTCGGCCGGCTGCTGCGCGCCATCCGGGAAGACGAGACCGCGGCAAGGTCTCTCGGCAAATCGCCGGACAGGATCCGGCTGATTTCCTTCGTGACCGGTTCCGTCATCATTGGCCTTGCCGGAAGCCTCTACGGCACGTTCTATGCGTTTGTCAGTCCGCAGGATGTTCTTCCCATCCTCACCTTCCAGATCTGGGCCATGCTGATTGTCGGCGGTGCCGGAAATGCAAAAGGGGCACTCGCCGGTGCGTTCCTGATCTGGGACGTGAGGATGGGCAGAACGTCCTGCGGACTGACGAACGCATAGAACGTGCCGTAGAGGCTTCCGGCAAGGCCGATGATGACGGAGCCTGTCACGAAGGAAATCAGCCGGATCCTGTCCGGCGACTTGCCGAGAGACCTTGCCGCGGTCTCGTCTTCCCGGATGGCACGCAGCAGCCGGCCGAACGGCGACACGGTCAGACGTTCGAGGAAAATGTAGACCGCGCACAAAATGACAAGCACCGCGATCAGGAAGACTAGATTATAGGTGAATCCGTCCCCGAGCATCTGTCTGAAGGGACGCTCGAAACCGCGTATGCCCTGCGCGCCCCCGGTGATGCTGGTCGCGTTGCGCATCACGTTTTCAAAGGCGACGGCCACACCAAACGTGGCGATCGCGAGATAGTCGTGGCGCAGCCGCAAGGTGAGCCTGCCGACTGCCCAGGCCAGAAGCCCCGCAGCCGCCATGCCGCCCAGAAGCGCAAGCGGGTAAAACAGCCCGAACCCGCCGAGCTGGCTCTCCTGCGGCGCGCCTCCCAGGATCAGCGTGCCGTAGGCCCCGGCCCCGAAAGAGGCGACGACGCCGCCATTGAAGAGACCCGTATTGCCCCACTGCAGGTTCAGGCCGAGCACGGCGATGCCGAGAATGGCGGCAACGGTCGTGAAGAACACGAGATAGGAGATCACGCCGATCATGCCCGCGCCTCCCCGAAGAGACCGTTCGGCCGTATGAGCAGAACGAGAAGGATCATCAGGAAGGGCACAGACGGGCTGTAGCCGGAGGGCAGAACAACCAGAGCAATGTTGGAGGCGACCCCGACGATGAACCCGCCGAGCACCGCGCCGTAGACACTGCCGATCCCGCCCACGATCGTTGCGGCGAAAATCGGCAGCACGAGGTCACGCCCCATCACGGGCGTGATCTGGTAGCTAAGGCCGTAAAAGACGCCCGCGATCGCGCCCAGCGCGCCGCCCATGATCCAGACCAGCGCGATCATCCTTTTCAGGTTCACGCCATGCACCTGAGCAAGGCTCGGATTCTCGGCGATGGCCCTGAGCGCGAACCCGATCGTGGTGCGCGAGAAGAGAATGTAGAGCGCGAACATGATCACCAGCGCGGCGACCAGCACAAAGACCTGGTCGGGCTTGACCAGCAACAGGGGATCGCGGGACAGCACCATGGCGAACGCGATATCGCGGGAATAAAGCTCGCTGGACAGGCCGAAAACAAGCCCGATGACATTGCGGATGACGAGTGACATTCCGAAAGAGGCGAACACCATGGACAGTTCGCCTCCCTTCTGCCGGACCCTTCGGAAAACCAGCTTGTCGATCAGAACCGCAGACAGGCCGGTGACCACCATTGATATCAGGATCGAGAGCGCGAGCGCACCCGTCATGGACAAGGGGCCGATCTTTTCCGCCAACACGGGCAGCAGGCTTTCGAACAGCTTGTCGAATACCAGCGCGCAATAAGCGCCAATGGAGAGAAGTTCCGCGTGCGAGAAATTGGCAAAGCGCAGGATGTGCATCACCATCGTCAGTCCGATGGCGCCCAGCGACAGAAAGGAACCGACGAGGATGCCGTCGACAAGATGCTGGATCATGCCGCCCCCTTCCGTTCGCCGCCAAGATAGATCCGTCCAAGTGCCGGATCTTCCAGAAGGTCCCCTGCCGGACCATCGATCTGGTTCCGGCCTTCGGCCAGGACGTAGCAATGATCCGCACGCCTGAGCGCCTGTTTCACATTCTGTTCGACCAGAAGCACGGACACACCCTGTCGGGTCAGTTGCTTCACGTGGTCGAGCACCTCTTCGGCAGCTTTCGGCGAGAGCCCCGCAGAGGGCTCGTCCATCAGGATCAGCCGCGGTTCAACGGCAAGTGCGAGTGCAACGGCCAGGAACTGGCGCTGTCCGCCGGAGAGCGATCCGGCCTTGCCGCGCCGCTTTTCTGCAAGAACCGGGAAGCGATCGAACAGTGCCTGGACCCGTTCCGCCGGACTGCTGTGGGATTTCAAAACCAGATCGAGATTCTGCTGGATGGTGAGCGTGCGAAAGACGTTGTCTGTCTGCGGGACGTAGGCTATTCCGGCCTGCGACAGGCGGTCCGGCGCCAGGCCGGTGATCTCCCTGTCCTGGAGCAGGACACGGCCTTCGG
>JBCDEN010000830.1:0-1764 GCA_039179715.1 Pseudomonadota bacterium | reverse complement strand
GGAAGTACTTGTCGAAGCCGGAGACCATCAGCAGCTGCTTGAACTGCTGCGGCGCCTGCGGCAGAGCGTAGAATTTTCCAGGATGCAGGCGCGACGGTACGAGAAAGTCGCGCGCGCCTTCGGGAGACGACCCCGATCATCACGGCGTCGTCTCCGGAAGGCGCGCGCGACTTTCTTGTGCCGTCGCGCCTGCATCCCGGCAAATTCTATGCGCTGCCGCAGGCACCTCAGCAGTTCAAACAGCTGCTGATGGTCTCCGGCTTCGACAAGTATTTCCAGATCGCGCCCTGTTTCCGCGACGAAGATCCACGTGCGGACCGCTCGCCGACGGACTTCTATCAGCTCGACATGGAAATGTCCTTCGTCACCCAGCAGGACGTCTTCGACACGATCGAGCCCGTTCTTGCGGGCTGTTTCGAGAAGTTTGGCGGAGGCCGTCCGGTGAACCGCGACTGGCCCCAGATCGCCTATAAGGACTCCGCGCTCTGGTACGGCACCGACAAACCGGATCTCCGGAACCCGATCAAGATGCAGATCGTCTCCGAGCATTTTGCCGGCTCCGGTTTCGCCATCTTCGCCAACCTGCTGGAACAGCCCGGTACGGAAATCCGCGCGATCCCGGCCCCCAAGGGCGGCAGCCGGAAGTTCTGCGACCGGATGAACAAATTCGCGCAGGGCGAGGGCCTTCCGGGCATGGGCTACATCTTCTGGCGCAAGGCGGAGGACGGCGCGATGGAAGCGGCCGGCCCGCTTGCCAAGAACATCGGCCCCGAGCGCACCGAAGCGATCCGCACCCAGCTTGGCCTGGAAGTCGGCGATGCTGCGTTTTTCCTCGGCGGCAAGCCGAAACAGTTCGAGGCCGTGGCGGCGAAGGCGCGCGTCATCATTGGCGAGGAACTCGGCCACACGGACAAGGACCGCTTCGAGTTTGCCTGGATCGTTGATTTCCCGATCTACGAGAAAGACGAAGAGACCGGAGATATCGACTTCGAGCACAATCCTTTCTCCATGCCCCAGGGTGGAATGGACGCGCTCGAAGGCGACCCTCTTGAGGTCAAGGGCTGGCAGTACGACCTGTCGTGCAACGGCAACGAGCTGGTTTCCGGCGCGATCCGAAACCATAAGCCCGAAATCATGTACAAGGCATTCGAGATCGCCGGGTATCCGGCCGAAGAGGTCGACAAGCGCTTCGGCGGCATGGTGAACGCATTTCAGTACGGCGCTCCCCCACATGGCGGCTGCGCGGCAGGCATCGACCGTATCGTGATGCTCCTGGCAAACGAGGCCAACATTCGTGAGGTCATGCTCTTCCCGATGAACCAGAAAGCGGAAGACCTCATGATGGGCGCGCCGAGCGATCCGTCGGCTGCGCAGCTTCGCGACCTGCATTTGCGTTTGAACCTGCCGGAAGAATAAACGCGTCGGTTTTGCGGCTTTAAACAATTGAGATCAAATCACTTGCTAAGATGTACGTGATTTGACGTGTTCAGTCTCAATGACCGAGCCGATGATACCAATGGAATCAAAACGCTTGCTGCGCAGTCCGTTCAAGTCAAAGACATGGACCGATCCGAAAGGAACGGTGCAGCTCATAAAACGCGTCCTGGGCGAGAATTTCCGCAGATACATTCCGAAATACCTTCTGGCATTTGTCTTCATGGGCATCATCGCGGCAACGACGGCCGCAAGTGCGTGGATCATGCGTGATGTCGTCAACGAGGTGTTCGTGAACAAAGACTCCCGGATGGTCTACGTCATCGGAGC
>JBCDEN010000541.1:0-3490 GCA_039179715.1 Pseudomonadota bacterium | reverse complement strand
CTCATCGCTTCGCTTTCAGGCGATTCGGACAGGAAGGCGAGCTGGAGCCTGAGACGTGTCAGGATGGTCCTCAGATCGTGGCTGACGCCCGCCAGCATGGTGGTCCGCTGCTCTATCTGACGCTCGATGCGCCGCCGCATGTCGATGAAGGCAACGCTGGCCCGGCGGACCTCGCGCGCGCCACTGGCGCGGAATTTTTCCACCGGACGGCCCTTGCCGAAAGCTTCCGATGCATCTGCGAGCCGGATGATCGGCCTGATCTGGTTCCTGAGGAACAGCAATGCAATGATCAGGAGAACCAGGGACGTCGAAAACATCCAGACCAGGAAGATGTGCGAGTTCGATGCAAAGGTCTGGCTGCGCCGCGTGAAGACCCGCAGGATCGAGTCCTTGAGCTGGATACGGATTTCCACGAACCGCGAACGGCCAACCGTATCGATCCAGAAAGGCTTCCTTATCTTCTGGCTGATCGCAAGACTGAGTTCCTGATCGATGACGTCGAAAAACGGCTTTGGCGCAGGCGGTGGCAGCGGTTCAAGCGGGAGGATCGTTGTCGACATTCCAAGCGCGCTGGATGCGAGTTGCTCGATCTTTGCATGGTCAGGATCCTGCGGATAGTTTTCCAGGACATAAACCATCGCGGCGATCTCACGAACGACCGCTTCCGACATGCGCCGGGACACGAGCTGGTAGTGCCGTTCCATGAACACGAATACCAGAACCGACTGCAAAATGACGATCGGGGCGACAATGATCAGAAACGTCCGCGTGTAGAGTCCCTTCGGCATGACCCGGTACAACAACCGGGATACGGACCTGTAGGCACGCAGTATCGGCCTGAACAACGCCGATCTTGATATTTTGTGAAACAGGATATCTGTGTTGGCCATAGGGACCTGTTCAATCGCAGGCCAGACGGTAGCCGATGCCGCGTACGGTCTGCAGGTAGATTGGATTGCCCGGATCCGTTTCAAGCTTGCGCCGAAGCCTGTTTATCTGGACATCGACGGTGCGCTCGCCAAGCCCGCTTTCATCGCCGACGATCTTGTGGCGGGGAACGGTCGCGCCCGGTTGCTCCGCAAAAATCGACAGGATCTGTTTTTCACGGTCCGTCAGCCGGACGATCGCGTCGCCATTCTTGAGTTCTCCGCGCGAACTGTTGAAGGAAAACGGGCCAAACCGGATTTCCTCGCTGGCGACGACCGGCTGGCTGTTGCCGCGCCTGAGGATCGCCGCCATCCGCAACATGAGCTCGCGCGGCTCGAAGGGTTTGGGGAGATAGTCGTCGACACCGGCTTCCAGTCCCGCGATCCTGTCGGTTGCCTCCGATCTCGCCGTGAGCATCAGGATCGGCACTTCCGATTCCTCGCGAAGAGAGGTTGCCAGCTCCAGGCCGGTTTCTCCGGGCATCATCACATCGAGAATGATCAGGTCAAATTCCAGGCCCGACAGGCATTTTCTCGCTTCAGCCGAATTGGCAGCCGCCGAGACACGATAGCCGTTGTCTTTCAGCAGCCTGGAAAGCAGATCCCGGATGCGCTTGTCGTCATCGACGAGAAGGATGTGGTTGGCGTTGTCGTCGGGCACCTGGACTTTCATGTCGGCAGCTGGTTCCTTCTGCTATCGGCGGCGTTCAGTCCTTGAGATGAAAAGGGCTTCTGACGAGTCTCAGAATGTCTGCATGAGCGTCGGGATCGATCATCTGCAGCAGAAACCGCCGCACGATTTCCTCGCTGCCATCAGGCAATCCAATTAGGGCGCGTTCAAGGCGTTCCTGCTGCAAGCGGGCGAGTTCGTCCGCAAGAACATGGCCGCGTTCGGTCGTATAGAGCAGGCGCTGGCGGCGATCGTTCATGCCTTCGCGCTGCTCAATGATCCCTGCATCGACAAGCTGTTTCAAGACGCGGCCGAGACTTTGCTTGGTGATGCGCAGGATGCCGAGAAGATCCGTCACCATGATGCCGGGGTTGCGTTCGACAAAATGGAGAACGCGGTGATGTGCACGGCCGAATTCGAATTTTGCCAGCACATCGTCCGGATCGCCCGTGAAATCCTTGTAGGCAAAGAACAGAAGCTCAATCAGATCGTAAGGCAAACTGTCTTCCGCCGGATGCCGAGCCGGGTCAGGGGCTGCACTCTCCCGATCCTGCAATGCGGCGGAAAGGGCAGTTTTGAAATTTACGTCAGTCATATTGACATAATTCTGGTCGATTGTTACTTGTCAGCAGCCGCGCGCGAAATGATCGGTCTCAAAGATGCATTTTTAGGCATCCGTCGACAACCGAATCCGTTCAACGCCGCTGCGGTCATCAGGATACCGATAGTTCGCTTGCTGTGCAAAAGATACAGCAGCAAAACAGACGCAAGTCTCTGGCGTTATTTGCCTCTGTTGAAAGAAATCAAATATCGCTCTTTGAGCGGGCGGGAGAAGAAACATGGCGGGAGCGCCTTTTGATCAGCTCAGTGGTGACATCTGGTACGATGGCGAGTTCGTACCCTGGTCGGATGCGAAACTGCATATCCTCAGTCACGGTCTGCACTATGGCAGCAGCGTGTTTGAGGGCGAAAGAGCCTATGGCGGTCGGATCTTCAAATCAGAAGAACATACCGCACGCCTGCTGGAATCGGCACACACGCTTGGTTTCGAGATTCCCTGGACGGCCGAGCAGATCAATGAAGCCAAGGAAGCGACCCTGGCACGCATGCAGCTCACCGACGCCTATATCCGCCCGGTGGCCTGGCGTGGCAGCGAGATGATGGGTATCTCCGCCCAGAACAACACGATCCACCTTGCCATCGCTGCCTGGGAATGGCCGAGCTATTTCAAACCCGAGGAGCGGCTCAAGGGCATTCGCCTGGACATGGCGCAATACCGGCGTCCCGATCCGGCGACGGCCCCGTTCAAGGCCAAGGCCGCGGGTCTTTACATGATCTGTACGGTTTCGAAACACGCTGCCGAAGCAAAGGGCTATACGGATGCCCTGATGCTGGACTGGCGCGGACGGGTCGCGGAATGCACCGGCGCGAACGTGTTCTTCATCAAGGACGGCAAGATCCATACGCCGGTTCCGGACTGTTTCCTGGACGGGATTACCCGCCGAACCGTGATCGACCTTGCCCGGGACCGGGGAATCGAAGTGATCGAACGCGCGATCATGCCTGAGGAAATTTCCGAGTTTGAACAGTGTTTCGTGACCGGTACGGCAGCGGAAGTCACACCGGTTTCCGAAATTGCCGGCACAACGTTCGAGGTTGGCGAGATCATCGAGACGCTGATGAAGGACTATGATGCGGCCGTCAGACCCGATGCGCCTGCGCTGCAGGCTGCGGCCGGCTGATCGAGTTTCGAGGCTTTGAAGATCGACAAGGCGGGCCATTCAGCCCGCCTTTTTCATTGCCTAGAGCTTTTTCCGACCAATTAGGATCATTTGATGAGGATATCCGGTTCGATCGGCCAGGCGGGCCGCGTAGCGCGATGCGGTGCATCGTG
>JBCDEN010000124.1:0-8396 GCA_039179715.1 Pseudomonadota bacterium | reverse complement strand
TTCGGTTTAATCAACTAGCGTATGTGCGGTGATCCGGAAGGAGCGTTGGGTGTCGTGTCGTTCAACATTTAGGGCAGCTACCATTGGATTTATGCTGATGGGCGGGGTTGCTGCCGTTTCGTTGACCGGATTTGCAGTGTCATCTGCAAAGGCTGAGACGATTTGGCAATCGCTCGCATTGGCGTATGCCAACAATCCGAGTTTGAACGCCGCACGCGCAACGTTGCGCAGCACGGATGAAGGTGTTCCCCAGGCCCTTGCGGGATGGCGTCCAACGGTATCGCTGGGGGCGAACATCGGGCGCACTTGGGAAGACTCCGGTTCACGCAATCTTGCGGCTGTCCAGAACAATGCGGCGATCTCCTTGACGGTCAGCCAGACCGTGTTTGCCGGTTTTCGCACAGTCAACTCGGTGCGTCAGGCGGAAGCGATTGTTCGCGCACAGCGCGAAAGCCTCATTTCCACCGAGCAGGATACGCTTCTGTCGGCGGCGACCGCATATGTGAACGTGATCCAGGACACGGCGCTCGTATCTCTCCAGCGCAGCGACTTGGCCTTCCTTCAGGAACAGGTGCGTGCGGCGCGTGACCGGTTCGACGTTGGCGAAGGCACGCGAACGGATGTGAGTCAGGCTGAAGCGCGTGCAGCGGAAGCGCAGGCGAGCCTGAACTCGGCGCTTGCAAACCTGAACGCGAGCCGGGCTGTTTACCGGCAGGTGATCGGTATCGAAGCGAACAATCTTTCAGCGGACACGGGCATCGCGAAATTTGTTCCGAAGTCGCTCGATTCCGCGCTGAAGACAAGTGAAGTCAAGCAACCGCTTATCCGGCAGGCGCAACACCTGGTGGATGCCGCCGTATTCAACGTGAAGGCGATCGAGGGCCAGCGGCTGCCGACGGTTACGGTTGACGGCTCGCTGAGCAGAAGTGTCAATCCGAGTACCTTCTTTGCCGAAAACACCGATTCGGCATCCATTACGGGAAGCGTCAACATTCCGCTCTATCAGGCCGGAACGGTGTCATCCAGCATCCGGCAGGCTAAGGAATCCCTTGGTGAAACCCGGCTTCAGCTGGACGTGACGCGCGATCAGATCCGGGCGAACGTGATTTCGGCCTGGGGCAATTATCAGGCAGCCGAAGCGTCGATCGTTGCCGCTCAGGCCGCCGTTGAAGCATCCCAGCTCGCTCTTGAAGGCGTGATCGAGGAACAGCGCGTAGGCCAACGGACGACCTTGGACGTTCTGGACGCACAGCGCGAGCTCGTGACCCAGCAGTCAAATCTGGTTCAGGCGCAGAGCAACCGGATCATCAGCGGCTATCAGCTGGTCTCCTCCGTTGGCTCGCTAAGTGCGACGGATCTCGGACTGCACGTGCAGATCTACGATCCGAGCCAGCATTACAAGGCCGTCCGGGGCAAATGGTTCGGTTCAAGGACACCCGACGGACGCTGAACGCATCCGAAACACAGGCATGAACGGCTGGAAATTCAGATTTCCGGCCGTTTTTCTGTTGAGCAGTGCCCTTGCGCTGCCTGAGCGCGTTCTCGTCTTCATGCTTTATAGCGTTGTTAACCGGACCGTATTCCGGACTTATGAGGGGATAAGACAGGCGGAACAGGCGCGTTTGCTTTGCGGGTGTGCCTCCGGGACGCATAATTTCGTTTAACGAATCATTTGCGAAACCGAACGTGCTGCAGCGTGGACGGAGTACACGGGGGAAGCCATGGCAGAGGCGAAAAAGGCCGACGAGCCGTCGATGGAGGAAATCCTCGCATCGATCCGCCGTATCATTTCCGACGAAGACGCCCAGGGTGACCCCGACAGCGAGGAGAGCGAACCCGAACAGCCTGATACTCCAGTAGAAGAAGCGGTAGACGATATGGGCGACGCGGCCGAAATGTCACAAGACGACCTCGACAAGCTGTTCGATATGGAACCGAGCGGCGGCGGCGGGGGCGGTGCGTCCGAGGACGACGCCGACGACATGGCTGCGGCAATGGAAGCAGACGCCGCGGAAGATGAATCCGAAGACGATGTTCTGGAACTGACAGAAGAACTCGCGGTTCCGGATGAAATGGAAATGGTCGAAGGCCTCGCGGAAGACTTTGACAGTCCGGGCGGCGACCTGTCGTTTGCAGAAGAGCCTGAACCACCGGCGGTGCCCGCGCCGATACCGCCGTCATCCATGGATACGTCGCCGGTTCCCGAGGATCTGCCGAATGTCGCGGCCGATGCGTTCCTGACCTCGGACAACACCGGTGATGCGGTACACGCGTCGTTCGACAACCTGTCGAACATGTTCGTCGGATCACAGGCGCAGACAGTCGAGGAACTCGTCAGGGAAATGCTGAGACCGATGCTGAAAGCCTGGCTGGATCAGAACCTTCCGGGGATGGTCGAGCAGATGGTGCAGAAGGAAATCCAGCGCGTGACGCGGCGGCGCTGACTCACCCGCTGTTTGGTTTGCGGACCGGTTCCAGACGGCAACCCCAGTAGTCCCGCGCCGCGATTGAGGTGCACATATCCTGCCATCGGCAGCCGTCACAAGCGACGCGGAACGCGCCGTCTGAGTATGCGTGCCGGAGCGTGTCGATCTGCGCGCGGTTCAAGTCAAGGCGCAGACCCGGCTTCAGCTCGAACCCGAGCAGGCCGTGGATGTGTGACGATGCGATGTCGTCGCGCATCCTGACACTGTCATTGCGGCAGTGATGGTCGGCCTCGGTCAGCATCGGCCGGCAAATGTCGTCGGGTCCATGGACGATCTTGATATCTTCGCCCGAATTCAGCCGTTCGATGATCCTTGTGTAATTGCTCACGAAAGAAGCTGTATATCCCTTGCCAAGGAATGTGAGCATGCACAGAAAGTGATGGGGGCGGATCAGGATCGTCATTGCAGCGTTATGGCAGCAAAACCGTTTCTGCCCAAGTCCTCCAAACGGCGTGCAGTCAAACTGCCGTCAAGGCTACGTGTCCTTGCCGCAATCACCGTATAACCGGTTGACTTGCGCGGACGCTTCCGATTTACACGGGGGCTCACGAATTTCGACTGACATCTTCCCTTCGAGTGACCCTGATGCTTGAAAAGACTTACGATGCGGCCAGCGTTGAGCCGCGGATTTACGAAACCTGGGAAAAGGCGGAGGCCTTCAAGGCCGGAGCGGGTGCCAAGGATGGCGCCCCGGCCTTTTCGATCGTAATTCCGCCGCCGAACGTGACCGGTTCGCTTCACATGGGTCATGCGCTCAACAACACGCTGCAGGACATTCTGATCCGCTGGAAACGGATGCAGGGGTTCGACGTCCTATGGCAACCCGGCACCGATCACGCCGGAATTGCCACCCAGATGGTTGTTGAGCGCGAGCTCATGGAAACCCAGCAGCCCGGCCGTCGCGAAATGGGCCGGGACGCATTTGTCGAGCGGGTCTGGGAACAGAAGCGGAAATCTGAAGGCACGATCCTCGGCCAGTTGAAACGGCTTGGTGCGTCCTGCGACTGGAGCAGGACTGAGTTCACTATGTCCCCCAATCTGTCCGCGGCGGTTCTGAAGGTTTTTGTCGACCTTTACAATGAAGGCCTGATCTATCGCTCCAAGCGGCTGGTCAACTGGGATCCCATGTTCGAAACGGCAATCTCGGATCTTGAAGTCGAGAACATCGAGATCGACGGCCACATGTGGCACTTCAAGTATCCGCTGGCCGGCGGTGAGACCTATGAATATGTCGAAAAGGACGAGGACGGGAACATCACCCTCCGCGAGACCCGCGACTATATCTCGATCGCGACCACGCGCCCGGAAACGATGCTCGGCGATGGCGCGGTTGCGGTTCATCCGGGTGATACGCGCTATGCGCCTATCGTCGGCAAATTGTGCGAAATCCCGGTCGGGCCGAAGGCGCATCGCCGTCTGATCCCGATCATCACGGATGACTATCCGGATCCGGATTTCGGATCGGGCGCGGTGAAGATTACCGGCGCGCATGACTTCAACGACTATGGTGTCGCGCAGCGCAACACCATCCCGATGTACCGGCTCATGGACACCAAGGGCGCCATGCGCTCCGATGGTGTCCCCTATGTCGAGGAAGCCGCGAAGGCCCAGTCGATCATCGACGGCGCTGAAATGACCGTCAACGAGGTCGACGAGATCAACATCGTCCCAGACGATTTGCGCGGCCTCGACCGGTTTGAAGCCAGAAAGCGCGTCATCGAACAGATCACGGCGGAAGGCCTTGCGGTCATGGTCCCGGCCGATCACCCCGAGGTTGCGTGGATGAAGGGCCAGGCACCGGACTGGCACCCGCTGGGGCGGGCGATTATTCGTGCGCTCGGCGAGGACGAAGCCGGTCCGTCCGACCTGCCGATGGTCGAGTCCAAGAAGATCATGCAGCCGTTCGGCGATCGTTCGAAAGTCGTCATTGAACCGATGCTGACCGACCAGTGGTTCGTCGATGCCAAGACATTGGCCGCGCCGGCACTTAAGGCGGTTCAGGATGGCAACACCAAATTCGTTCCGGAGAACTGGGACAAGACATACTACAACTGGCTGAACGACATTCAGCCCTGGTGTATTTCACGTCAGCTCTGGTGGGGACACCAGATCCCGGTCTGGTATGACGAAGACGGCAACGAGTACTGTGCGCAGACCGAAGAGGAAGCCGTTGCAAAGGCCGGCGGCAAGGCTCTCTCGCGCGACGAGGACGTGCTCGACACCTGGTTCTCATCGGCGCTATGGCCGTTTTCGACACTCGGTTGGCCGCACGAAACGCCCGAGCTGGAACGCTATTATAAGACGGACGTTCTCGTTACCGGCTTCGACATCATCTTCTTCTGGGTCGCGCGCATGATGATGCAGGGTATCCATTTCATGAAGGAAGTCCCGTTCCATACGGTCTACATCAACTCGATCGTTGTCGACAGGAACGGGAAGAAAATGTCGAAATCGCTCGGCAATGTTCTTGATCCGCTCGAACTGATCGACAGCTACGGTGCGGACGCGACCCGGTTTGCGCTTGCAAGCCAGGAAGTGCAGTCGCGCCGGACCTTGCGCATGTCGGATCAGGCGGCAGAAGGCGGCCAGCGCTTTGCGACAAAGCTTTGGAACGCATCCCGTTTCGCCGAAATGAATGGCTGTGCGCGGGTCGAGGGGTTTGATCCGGCGGCCACGAAGCACACGCTCAACCGCTGGATCGCCACCGAAATGGGGCGCTGCATCACCGAAGTGACCGCGGCGCTTGAGGACTACAGGTTCAACGATGCGGCAGGAGCAGTCTACAAGTTTACCTGGAACAGTTTCTGTGACTGGTTCCTGGAACTTGCCAAACCGATCTTCAACGGCGGCGACGAGGTTGCCAAGGCGGAGACCCGTGCCACGACGGCGTGGGCGATCGATGAAATCCTGAAGATCCTGCATCCCTTCATGCCGTTCCTGACCGAGGAATTGTGGGAACGCCTCGGTGAAGAAGGGGCTCCAGCCGACGATTTGCTTATGCTGACAGCGTGGCCGGAAGCGAAGGTCTCGGACGATACGGCGGCAGCGGAGATCAACTGGCTGGTCAACCTGATCTCTGAAATCCGCTCCGTTCGCGCGGAGATGAACGTTCCGGCAGGCGCCAAGGTTGCGGTGGTGATCACTGGCGCGAGCGAGCAGACCAAGGGGCGTCTTTCGACCCACGAGTCGGCCGTTCTCAGGCTCGCACGTGCAGAAAAGGTCGAACTGGCAGACACGGCACCGAAAGGGTCCGCCCAGATCATCGTCGGAGAAGCGACGGTCTGCCTGCCGCTGGCCGGTGTCATCGACCTTGGCGCTGAAAAGGCCCGCCTTGAAAAGGAAATCGGCAAGCTGGACGGCGACATTTCGAAGATCGAGAAAAAGCTCTCCAATCCGAAATTCGTCGAAAAGGCCCCGGCGGATGTGGTCGAGGGAGAGCGCGAGAAGATTTCCGAATTCACGGAAAAGCGTGCGAAGGTGCAGGTCGCGCTCAGTCGCCTGGCGGAGATCGGCTGATCATCCCAAAATGGTCCCGGCAAAGGCTGTCTTGCCGGGGCCGCAATTCGGTGCTAGCGCCAGCATCCGCTATGACGCTAATCTAACAGCAGCGATTCAGACATTGATGGCAGACGTGGTCAAAATAAGAATGTCAGCAAGACGGATTTTAGCCGGTGCCGCTTTTGCAGCTGTTGCGGGTTTCGCTTCTGCCGGAGCAGCTCAGACAGAGAAGATTGAAAACCCGGTTGCCGTCTTTTCGGGGCTGGACAAGATCACGGGCCGGATCATTTCGTTCGACGTCTATATCGGTGAGACGGTTCAGTTTGGCGCACTCCAGGTGACACCAAGGGTCTGTCACACGCGACCGCAGACCGAGTCGCCCTTGACGACTGGCTTTGTTCAGGTGGATGAAATCACGCTCAACAATGAGGTTCGGCGGATTTTCTCCGGCTGGATGTATGCCGCCAGTCCGGGTCTGCATGCAGTCGAACACGCGGTCTATGATATCTGGCTGACAAACTGCAAGCTTGCGTCAACGGTTCCGCCGCCCGAAGACTATGACGGCCCGCCGATACAGGGCGTTGTAGCCGATGGGGAAGACCCGCTCGCCGGACCTGACGACGGAGTTGATTCCGGTCCCGGCATACCACGGAAAAAACCGTTTCAGGGCTAAGGAACAGAATTCACATGATCTTTCGCGGCGCGTAGCCAGTTTGCCTCAGCTCAAAGCCGATCTTGCTTCGTTTGAAGCCAAGCTTTTCATAGAACTTGTGTGCGGGCGTGTTGTTTGATCCGGACATCAGCATGATCTTGAAGCAGCCGGCCTCCCACGACCGGTTGATTGCATCCTTCATCAGCCGTTTGCCGATGCCCTTGCCCCGGCACGACGTGAGCGTGACCACGTTTTCCAAAATCGTGTAAGGCGCGCAGCCACGCGTCAGATTGGGCACGATCACGAGCGTCAGCGTCGCAACAGCTTGGTCTGCAAGAAACCCAAGCAGGATCGTCAGGCCGGGTTGGGACAGCATCTGTGCGTAGGTCTGTTCCTGTCTGGCCGTATCCGCCTTGAGGTCGTCCGGATTGAGGTCGTGATAAAGCGCAAGGACACCAGCGATGTCGGATATCGTGGCAGGCCGGATCAGAAGATCTTCAGACATAAAAAAAGCCCGCCGGTCTGGCGGGCTCCTCCAAAAAAGCTCAGTCGATATCGACGTAGTCTTCGGGGTTGAGGCCGAGCCGGCCATCGACGTAGGTGCCGCAGCGCTCCAGGAGCTCGTCCATGTCATTTTCGAAGAAATGGTTGGCTCCCGGGATGGTCTCGTGATCGATCACGATACCTTTTTGCGTCTTCAGCTTGTCGACAAGGGTCTGAACGTCTTTCTGGGGCACCACCTTGTCGTTGTCACCGTGAACGATCAGGCCGGACGACGGGCAGGGGGCAAGGAATGAAAAGTCGTGCAGATTTGCCGGCGGCGCAACTGAGATGAAGCCCTCGACTTCCGGGCGGCGCATCAACAGCTGCATACCGATCCAGGCACCGAACGAAAACCCGCCGATCCAGCAGGCACGCGCGTCCGGATGCACGGTCTGCACCCAGTCGAGAGCAGCGGCCGCATCGGACAACTCACCCTGACCGTGATCGAAGGTTCCCTGAGACCGGCCCACGCCCCGGAAATTGAAGCGCAGAACGGCAAAACCGCGCCGTGCGAACATGTAGTACATCTGGTAGACAATCTGGTTGTTCATCGTCCCGCCGAATTGCGGGTGAAGATGCAGAACCAGTGCGATCGGGGCGTTGCGTTTTTTCGCGGGGTGGAACCGGCCCTCGAGCCGGCCGGCGGGACCGTTGAAGATCACCTCAGGCATGAAGCGCTATGTCCTTGTCATATTGTCGCGCCGTGACGGGAGGCGCTGAAATTTGGATTTTCTATACGTGATTTCCCGTAAGTCTAAACTTGACTCTTAGCCTCCAAGTTTCTAGAACCTTGTTTAGAATTATTCGAAAGTTCGCATCATCCGCCCAAGGCAGGCAACACTCGGTTCGACCGGTTGGTGGGTGTTATCGTCATCACAGAGAAAAATTTCAAGTTTTTCGAACATGTGTCTGGCATTAAAGCGGAATTTCGATGCCGTCAAACTTGTCGATCCTGGCTTTTGAGGTCCAATGCCGCGTCTATCGGCCCCGATCTATCTCGACTACAACGCTGGTGCGCCACTGCGCTCCGGCGCGCGGGAGGCCATGATCGAGGTGCTGAAGGACACGGGCAACGCATCTTCGGTGCATGCAGACGGCCGTAAGGCGCGCGGGCGCGTCGAGGCGGCGAGGGACAGCGTTGCAAGGCTGTGCGGAACAGGTGCACGCACGGTTACCTTTGTCTCCGGCGGCACGGAAGCGAACATGACCGCGCTTTC
>JBCDEN010000076.1:0-10421 GCA_039179715.1 Pseudomonadota bacterium | reverse complement strand
CTGTTCGTTGCAGCGATGCGCGAATGGAAACGCAGTCATGAGGGGGCAAAACCCGCGATCGGGTCCTTGCAGCAACGCATCGACCGGGTCATGGATGTGACCATCCAGCGTGAGGCCGAACGCCTGGAAGCACGGCTGCTGATCCTTGCGACCGTCGGTTCGGCGGCACCGTTCATCGGCCTGTTCGGCACGGTCTGGGGCATCATGACCGCCTTTCAGGCCATCGCGGCTTCGGAAAGCACGAACCTTGCGGTCGTTGCGCCGGGCATCGCCGAAGCGCTGTTTGCGACCGCACTCGGGCTGCTTGCCGCCATCCCTGCCGTGATTGCCTACAACAAGTTTGCCTCCGACGTCGGCAAGGCCGTGGCCCGCATGGAAGGTTTCGCGGACGAATTCTCCGCGATCCTGTCCAGGCAGATCGACGAAAGGGGCTGACGGATGGCCATGCAGGTCGGTAGCGGGCAGGCTGGAGGCGGGCGTCGCGGACGCCGCCGCAAACGTGCGGTTCTGATGACCGAGATCAACGTCACGCCCTTCGTGGACGTCATGCTGGTGCTCCTGATCATCTTCATGGTCGCAGCGCCGCTTTTGACGGTCGGCGTGCCGATCGATCTGCCCGAAACGCAGGCGAAAGCACTGGAAGGAGATACGGAGCCGATCACCATCTCGGTGAATTCGGCCGGTGAAATTTTCATACAGGACACGCCGATCGTCATCGATGAAGTGGTGCCGAAACTCGAGGCCATCGCGGCCAACGGATACGAGGAGCGTATCTATGTGCGCGGTGACCAGGATGCCGATTACGGAACAATGATGAAACTCATGGGCCGCATCAATGCGGCCGGTTTCAAACGCTTGGGCCTTGTCACTCTGGAAGAACGGGACTCGTAACGCGTCATGCGCGCAGGTCTCATCGCGTCTTTGACCGGTCACACGGTTATTTTGGTCTGGGGCCTGGTGGCCTTGCCGGGCGCAGAGGGCTTTCCCGAACCGGTCGTCGATGCCCTTCCGGTGGAACTTGTGTCGCTCAGCGAACTCACGGAAATCCAGATCGGTGAAACCGACGGCGACATCGAAGCCGCCCCGGCACCGAAGCCTGTCGAAAATCCGCAACCCGAACCGCCTGAACCGGCAGAAACCGTCGCGCCGGAACCCGCGCCGGTCGCTGCGACGCCACCGCCACCCACACCGGCACCGGCTCCCGCGCCGGCACCCGAACCCGTCACCGTGCCAGATCCTGAGCCTGAGCCGGCTCCCGCTCCGGTGGCGGAGCCCGCGCCGGAGCCCGAGCCTGCGGAAGAACCGCAGCAAGCGCCCCCCGAACCTCAGCCGATTGTCACAAGTGCGGTGCCGCGCTCCAAGCCCGCGCCGCCGACCCGGATCGAGCAGCAGCCGGAAGAAATCCAGGTCGCCGACAATCCGGATCTCCTGAACAAGGTCAACCAGGTGCTTGCCAACACGTCCACATCGCAGGCGCCGGCGTCGGCCGGAACGCGCAATGGCGTACAGCATGCCGGGCTTTCGGCGAACGAAAAAGACGTGATTGCGCAGATGATCCGCGAAAAATGGAGCCGTCTGCCGGACCAGTATCCGTCGGATCTGAAGGTGATCATCCGATTCAAACTGTCGCCGCAGGGAAAGCTGTCCGGTGCGCCGACGGTCGAGAATTCACACCCCGATCCGCGTTTCCAGGCGCTGGCGTCGGCAGCGCTCAGAGCGGTGTACAGGGTCGATGCGGAAGGCGGTTTTTCAATCCTTCCGCGTGAAAAGTATGATGGACCGAACGGTTGGAACACAATGCAGCCAACATTGTATCCAAATGGCTAGGGTACGGACTCAGAAATGAGACTGAAATGGCATGTGAAATGGCGAAACCCCGTCAGGCAGGGTGCGAGGAGCGGGCTTCCTGCCCGGTCAGGCACGCTGACGCGACAGAACGCGCTTGAATGGCAGGAGGCCAGGCTTGACTATGAAGACCTACAGCTTTGATCGATTTGGCGCGCGCATGATCGCGGCATCACGAACCCTCGCCATCGCTCTGGGCATGTTCCTGCTTGCGTTTCCATCGGCTCATGCGCTCGTGGAAATCGATATCCGCGGCGGAAACATCGAACCCCTGCCGATCGCGCTTCCCGATTTTTCCGCAGATGGTGGCGACAGCAAGCTGGCGGCGGACATGACGGGTGTCATTGCCGCGGATCTGAGGCGGTCAGGCCTGTTCAATCCACTGGACCCTGCGAGTTTCATTCAGAAAAACATGAGCGTGAACTCGACGCCGCGCTTTGGCGACTGGCGTCAGATCAGCGCACAGGCGCTGGTGACCGGCACGGTGATCAAGCAACCCGACGGGCGCTTGCGTGCGGAGTTCCGGCTGTGGGACGTGTTCGCGCAGGAACAGATGCTCGGTCAGCAGTTTTACACGACGCCGGAGAATTGGCGGCGCCTGGCGCATATCATCTCCGACGCCATCTACGAGCGCCTGACCGGCGAAAAGGGCTATTTCGACACGCGTATCGTGTTTGTCGACGAAACCGGAACAAAGGACAAGCGCGTCAAGCGGCTCGCGATCATGGATCAGGACGGGGCCAATGTGCGCTATCTGACCCGGGGCGATGATCTGGTGCTGACGCCGCGGTTTTCACCGACAAGCCAGGAAATCACCTACATGTCCTACGGTGGTACCGATCCGAGCGTCTATCTCCTGAATATCGAAACCGGGCAGCGCGAGATCGTCGGCAACTTTCCAGGCATGACTTTCGCGCCCCGTTTCTCGCCGGACGGGCAAAGCGTCGTGATGAGCCTGCAGCAGGGCGGTAATGCCAATATTTTCATGATGGACCTCAGATCGCGCAGGACGACCCGGCTGACCAATACGGCCGCGATCGACACAAGCCCGTCCTTTTCTCCGGACGGACGCCAGATCGTCTTTGAATCGGACCGGGGCGGGAGCCAGCAGCTCTATGTGATGAATGCAGGCGGCGGCGAAGCCAAACGCATTTCCTTTGGTCCGGGGCGCTACTCGACGCCGGTCTGGTCGCCTCGCGGAGATTTGATCGCCTTTACCAAGCAGCACCAGGGCCGCTTCATGATCGGTGTCATGAAACCGGACGGCAAGGGCGAGCGGATCCTGACCGAAGGCTATCACAATGAAGGGCCGGCCTGGTCGCCAAATGGCCGTGTTCTGGTGTTTTTCCGCGATACGCCGGGTGCCAACGGCGGGCCGCAGGTCTGGACGGTCGACCTGACCGGATACAATGAACAGCGGGTGGACACGCCGGCCTTCGCGTCGGATCCGTCCTGGTCGCCGCTGATCAACTGAAAATTCGTCATGACGCAGCCTTGGAAACGCGCGCGTCATGTCCTGTTAACCATGTTTGAAAAGATGCCCTTAACCAGTTTTGGCTAGAAAGCGTTTACCTAAAACCGGATGGAACCGAAGTCGGGTTGACGGGCTGGGGATGTAGGAGACGGGAATGTTGAAAAAAGAATATGCCGGCCAGGGAGCAAGATGGCTTGTCGTCTGCTTTGTGCTCCTGTTCGCGGCGGCATGTGCCCAGACAAAGCCGGATGGGCTTTCCAGTAACGTGAAGCCGGGCACGGGCCAGGATTTTGTCGTCAATGTCGGCGATCGGGTGTTCTTTGAAGAAGACCAGTCCGTGCTGAACGCCCAAGGCCAGGCAACCCTTTCGGGTCAGGCCAAATGGCTCAACAAATATTCGCAATACACGATCAAGGTCGAAGGGCACGCGGACGAGCGCGGAACCCGTCAGTACAACATTGCCCTGGGCGCGCGGCGCGCACAGGCCGCACGTGATTACCTGGTCGCACAAGGTGTGAGCGCTTCGCGTATCAGGACGATTTCCTACGGCAAGGAACGTCCGGTCGCTGTTTGCAACGACAACAGCTGCTGGTCGCAGAACCGGCGTGCCGTCACGGTGCTGAGCAACGCCACGAACTGAATCGCGCAGACCAAAACGACATCACGGGGCCGGCCTTCACAGCCGGCCCTTTTGCTTTCTGGGGGCAAATCGCCGCTTTCTGCGGTTCTGAAGGCAGATTGTCAAAATTTGGCCGAAGTCCGGGCGCTCTGTCCCTTGAGTGCAAAGCCGGGCATGGCTAAGACTTGGTTGTGCAAGACTGTTGCTTGATCGCGGGTATGAAACCTGTTGCAACACCCAAGTCTTTGTCGATGCATCTGTGACCCGGAGGACCGAATGCAGAAATTCAAGGCACTGGCCGGCATGTTCGTGATGCTTGCCCTGGTTGTCTCGACGAGCCCTTCCGAAGCCCAGCTTTTCGGACGGAAGAAGGACGATTCATCCGTGAGGATCGGCCAGTTGGAAGAGCGTATCCGCACGCTGACCGGACAGATCGAGCAACTGTCTTTCCAGATGCGCGAGATGCAGGACCAGATGCGCCGCATGCAGGAAGACAACGAATACCGTTTCCAGCAGCTTGAGGGTGGAACACCCGGAAAACGGTCCGAGTTCTCGCCGACAGGCGCTCCAGGCAGCACAGCGCCCGGTCTGGCCGCCGACGGAACGCCGCGCACCGGCACGCTGACCGCGCCGAATGGCGGCGTGGCAACCCTGCCTGCCAACGGTTCGGGAGACGGTTCCTGGGATCAGAGCGGCGGCTATCAGGAAGACCCCGGACTGCCGACCGACGGCCCGATTGACTTGTCCGCGCTCGCGAACGGCCTGGAGACAATTCCGGGCACCGGGCAGGACCTCGTTCCCGGCCCGTCCATCGGGACGGAAGACGACGCGATTGCCAACATCATCGGCAGCGGCGACCCGAATTCCGACTATGACGCGGCCTACTCCATGGCGGTCAATGGTGATTATGCCGGTGCAGAGCGCGGTTTCCGGACCTTCCTGGAAACCTACCCCGACAGTTCTCTGGTGGTGAACGCGCAATACTGGCTCGGCGAAAGCCTGCTTGCGCAGCAGGATTACCGCGGTGCGGCCGATGCTTTCCTGAAGACCTATACCGACTATCCAGGAAACGACAAAAGCCCGGACAGCCTGTTGAAACTGGGCGTCTCGCTGCGTGGCCTGGGCGAGTCCGATGCTGCCTGCGCAACCTTTTCGGAGCTGTTGAACAAGTTCCCCAACGCGGCACCGGCCGTGTTGTCTCAGGCACGGGATGAACGCGTCCGTGCACAATGTTCCTGACAATGGCAGCGACGCCGGCGGATTGTCCGCTGACGAGGTCGACGCGCTTTTTTCAAGACTGAGGCCGTTTTCAGATCTCGCACTTGCTGTTTCCGGGGGGGCCGATTCTCTCTGTCTTATGGTTCTTTTCAGCGAGTGGCGCCAGCGCAATCGGTGGGAGGGTGTTGCGGAAGTTCTGGTCGTCGATCACGGCTTGCGTCCCGAAGGTGCCGCTGAAGCACAGTTCGTCTGCGCTGCTGCCCAAGAGCATGGCCTCGGGGCGCGGATACTCACCTGGGAAGGACCCAAACCCGTCAGCAATATCCAGGACGAGGCACGGCGCGCGCGCTACAGGCTCGTGGCGGAGAGGATCGCCGAAACAGGTGCGCAGGCGCTGGTGCTTGGGCATCACATGGATGATCAGGCCGAAACCTTCCTCGACCGGCTGACGCGTGGCAGCGGTGTTTCCGGCTTGAGTGCCATGGCAATCGACGAGCCGGCCGGACCCGAAGGACTGCGCCTGGTGCGTCCGTTTCTGAGTGTGCGCAAGAACCGGCTTGAAGCCAGTCTGGCTGCGCGTGGCTTCAACTGGTGCCGGGATCCTTCCAACGATGATCAGAAATACAAACGAAGCCGTCTGCGGCGGATCATGGGTCTGCTTGAGCAAGAGGGCCTGACGGTAGAACGCCTTTTCGAAACGGCAGGCCGGATGCGCCGGTCCCGTGAAGCTCTCGACAGCGTGGTTGACAATATATCCTCAGGACTGCTGGAAAATCATCGTTCGGGACCGGCCCGCATGGACCGTGGCCGCTACCGGGACCTGCCGGCGGATCTGCGTCTGCGGCTGTTGAAGCACGTGGTTCAGACCGTGACGGGCCGTCGGCCCGAGCCGCGCCTCAGGCAGCTGGAAAGCCTGGACGCCATTCTGTGTTCCGATCGCTTCGGACGGCAGTCGTTGTGCGGAGCAATGTTCGAGGCAGGCAGCGGTTTCGTGTGGGTCTGGCGCGAAGCAGGGCGCACGCCGCCCGAGACACTGACCGGCATGACCGGTATTGGCGTCTGGGATTGCCGGTACCATTATCGGGTTCCGGAAACGGCTGCTGCGGAGAACTGCCGCGAGACGCTGCGCCTCGGACCGCTGATGCACGCGCCTGTTTCGTCCAAAGACATTATCTGGCCACAGGGATGGCCTAGATCGGCGTTCGAGTGCTCGCCCGCCGTGTGGGATGAGCAGGGACTGGTGCTGGCGCAAATGGTCTGCCTAAAAACCGGCACTGGTGAAAGTAACCATAGCCGAAGCTTGGATTTGGAGCGCGTGCCGATCCGGGGTAAATTATTGGGTGGCAGGGACGACAAAGAGGACCTGTGAAGGGATTCTGCGGTTTTCCTCTTCACGAACTTCTGATAGAGGTCCGGGCTTAATAAATTAGTCAGCGCATATGCGCATTATGGCGCACCGCCTTGGCAGAGGGCCTTGGGCGACCTATCTTCGCTCTTAGAGAAATGTAACCGCGTGCAGTAAGTCGCGTTGGGCGGTTAAGGGAACGAAATGAACGCACATTTTCGCAACTTTGCTCTTTGGGTCATCATTGCCCTGTTATTGATCGCATTGTTCCAGCTGTTTCAAAGCCCCTCACAGCAGGGCGCTACGAATGACATCGCCTATTCCGACTTCATGAGGCAGGTCGACAACGGCGAAGTCAGGTCGGTCACGATCCAGGAACAGAAAATCACCGGACTGTACAACAGCGGCGGCGCTTTCCAGACCTACGCACCCGATGGGGCGCAGTATGTGGACGAGCTACGCGGCAAGGGCGTGCTGATCAAGGCCAATCCGCCTGCCGAGAATTCGCCGCTGCTGAGCGCATTGTTCTCATGGCTGCCGATGCTGATCATTCTCGGCATCTGGATATTCGTCATGCGCCAGATGCAAGGCTCCGGCGGCAAGGCGATGGGCTTCGGCAAGTCCAAGGCCAAGCTCCTGACCGAGGCGCATGGGCGCGTGACGTTTGAAGACGTTGCCGGGATCGATGAAGCCAAGGAAGACCTGCAGGAGATCGTCGAGTTCCTGCGCGATCCGCAGAAATTCCAGCGGCTCGGTGGCCGTATTCCGCGTGGCGTGCTCCTCGTCGGCCCCCCGGGAACAGGTAAAACGCTGACTGCGCGTGCGGTCGCTGGCGAAGCCAACGTGCCGTTCTTCACGATTTCCGGCTCGGACTTTGTTGAAATGTTTGTCGGCGTTGGCGCATCGCGTGTGCGCGACATGTTCGAACAGGCGAAGAAAAACGCGCCATGCATCATCTTCATCGATGAAATCGACGCGGTCGGACGCCATCGTGGCGCCGGTCTTGGCGGCGGCAACGACGAGCGCGAACAGACCCTCAACCAACTTCTGGTCGAGATGGACGGTTTCGAACCGAATGAAGGCATCATCATCATCGCGGCGACCAACCGTCCCGACGTTCTCGATCCGGCGCTGCTGCGTCCGGGCCGCTTCGACCGGCAGATCGTCGTGCCGAACCCGGATATCACAGGCCGTGAGAAGATCCTCAAGGTTCATATGCGCAAGGTGCCGCTTGCACCGGATGTCGACGTCAGGACGCTTGCGCGCGGCACTCCGGGCTTCTCCGGTGCCGATCTCATGAACCTCGTGAACGAAGCTGCCCTTCTGGCCGCGCGCCGTTCCAAGCGTCTCGTGACCATGGCGGAGTTCGAGGACGCAAAGGACAAGGTGATGATGGGTGCGGAACGCCGCACGCTCGTCATGACCGAGGAAGAGAAGAAACTGACGGCCTATCACGAGGCTGGACATGCGCTGGTCGCACTGCACCAGGAAGCATCGGACCCGATCCACAAGGCGACCATCATTCCGCGCGGACGTGCGCTCGGGATGGTGATGCGGCTGCCGGAAAAGGACCAGGTCTCGCTGACCCGCGCCAAGTGCAAAGCGGATCTCGCCGTCGCCATGGGTGGACGCGTTGCCGAAGAAATGATCTTCGGGTACGAGAAGGTCACCTCCGGTGCGTCGGGCGATATCCAGATGGCGACAAAGCTTGCCCGTGCCATGGCAACCCAGTTCGGTATGTCCGACAAACTCGGACCGCTTCTCTACGGCGAAAACCAGGAAGAGGTGTTCCTGGGTCACTCCGTTGCCAAGAACCAGAACGTTGCGGACGAAACCCAGAAGATTGTGGACGCGGAAATCAAGTCCTTCGTCAATCAGGGCTATGAAACCGCGAACAAGATCCTGCGCGATCACGAAGACCAGCTTCACACGATCGCCAAGGGCCTCCTGGAATACGAAACCCTGTCCGGAGACGAGATCAAGGATCTCCTTGATGGCAAACCGCCAGTTCGCGACACGGATGACGATCAGCCGATCGGACGGTCCTCCGCGGTGCCGACGGCCGGCGCCAAGCGCGGCGGAGACGAGCCGAGCGGTGGCATGGAGCCTCAGCCTTCCTGAGGAAGACCAGCCCTTAACAAATGCCTGAAGCTGCCCGGTCCTGCCGGGCAGTTTTATTTTTGCGCCTTTGCGGATCGTCAGTGAATAGTAATATTTGCTCACATATTTTGAAGTACGCGCTCGCATATTTGCGATAAAAGGGCGCAAACAACGATTTCAGATGGGCATGATCGATGCGCAGGTTTTTCGGTACAGACGGCATTCGCGGACAAGCAAACTCTTTTCCCATGACCGCCGAAATGGCTTTGAAGGTCGGGATGGCGGCAGGACTTGTCTTCAAGAACGGACGCCACCGTCACCGTGTCGTTATCGGCAAAGACACGCGTTTGTCGGGATACATGCTCGAAACCGCCCTTGTTGCCGGTTTCACCTCCGTCGGAATGGACGTTTTTCTTCTCGGGCCGATGCCGACACCGTCCGTGGCAATGCTGACCCGGTCGCTCAGAACCGACCTTGGCGTGATGATTTCAGCATCGCACAACGCTTTTCACGACAACGGCATCAAGTTCTTCGGTCCCGACGGCTTCAAGCTGAGCGACGAGATCGAGCGGAAGATCGAAGAGCTCATTGACGGGGATCTCACGCCGGCCCTTGCCGGGCCGGGAGACCTTGGGCGGGCCCGGCGGATTGACGGTGCGCAGCAGCGCTATATCGAGTTTGCCAAGAGAACCCTGCCGCGGGAAATGAGCCTGGAAGGTCTGAGGGTCGTCATCGACTGCGCCAACGGCGCAGCGTACAAGGTTGCCCCGGAAGCGCTCTGGGAACTGGGCGCGGATGTTATTTCCATGGGTGTGACGCCGGACGGGTTCAACATCAACAAGGAATGCGGCTCCACGTCGACCGATGCACTTTCGAAAAAGGTGCACGAGGTTCGCGCCGATATCGGGATCGCTCTCGACGGTGACGCGGATCGTGTCATCATTGTTGATGAAAACGGCCAGGAAGTGGACGGCGATCAACTGATGGCGGTCGTTGCGCAATCCTGGCAGGTCAGCGAGCGGCTATCCGGTTCGGGTATCGTTGCCACGGTGATGTCCAATCTCGGTCTGGAGCGCTACCTGGGCAGCATCGGACTGGATCTTGCGCGCACCAGGGTCGGCGACAGATATGTTGTTGAACACATGCGTGCCAACGGCTTCAACGTCGGTGGTGAACAGTCCGGGCATATCGTGCTTTCGGATTTCGCGACCACGGGCGACGGGCTGATTGCCGCGCTTCAGGTGCTGGCCTGCGTCAAGGACCAGGACAAGCCTGTTTCCCAGGTCTGCCGCCGTTTCGAACCGGTTCCGCAGATCCTCAAGAATGTCCGCTACAGCAGCGGCAAGCCCCTGGAACAGGAGCGGGTCCGGTCCGCCATTGAAGACGGAGAAGCGCGGCTCGGAACATCCGGCCGTCTGGTGATCCGCGCCTCGGGTACCGAACCCCTCATTCGCGTCATGGCGGAAGGGGACGATGCGGACCTGGTCAAGCAGGTCGTCAACGACATTGCAGGCGTTGTCGCGACAGCCGCTGCCTGAACGTAAACGTCCAAATTTCGAAGTTGTTTCCGCTCGGTTAGTCGAAGCTGCGCCCTATGCGCGGGCGAGTGCTTGTTTCGTTAAGCTTTTGTTAAGGTAAAAAAACAAGGTTAAAGAACAGAGTTAAGCCACCTTTAATGAATTCACGTCAGTATGCTTTCAAGTTTGATGTGTCCGGCAATGATAAAGCGGACGCTCTCTGGAAGAGGACGAGGACATGAAATCATTTTTCAAGCGTTTGTCTTTGACCGGCTTTGCAGTCGCGCTTTCCACAACTGGTTT
>JBCDEN010000362.1:0-4943 GCA_039179715.1 Pseudomonadota bacterium | reverse complement strand
TGCCTGGTAGAGGTCTTTTTCGATGACGTAGAGCAGGTCGCCCTGTTTGACAAAGCCGCCTTCGGTGAATTTGCGTTCTGTCAGGTAGCCTTCCACCCGCGCGACGATGTCGACGGTCTTGGTCGCCTCGACCCGCCCGACATAGCGCGAGCTGTTGTTCGGCGTGATCATCTGTACCTTTGCGACCGTGACCTTCTGCGCGGCGGAACCGCTGTCCTGCGCCGCGGCGGGAAGTCCGCCCGCAAGGCCGACAGCCATGGCCAAAGTCACCTTCACAGCTTTCATGACGCCTCCTGCAGAAGTCTTTTCTTTTTACGAGTGATCGCATCATAACCGGAAAGCGCAGCGAGGCGATTGAAATAACTTTAATTCTTCGTGTGGTGGCGTCTTGATCCACAATTTAAGGATGTGCCGGGTTGAGCGCGCGCGTCCCTGCAATCGCGTCAGTTGCCGGCCCGGGCCAGGTGTGTCAATCGGCGCGGCGAAATCTGGCGCCCGATCTGCTAGACCGGGAAGATGATACATGTGGGGTATTCATTATGAGCATGTCCGACAAGCTGCCGGTGGAAAGCAGTCTCAACACCTATTATTCATCGCGCGATTTCATGGATGTCTTTTCCGTATCACTCAAAGGGCGTAAGGATCTGATACAGGCCGACATGCGCATCCTGGCCGATCACCTGCTGATGGCCGATATCGGATGGATGAACGCTTTGCTTTCGTTGCGCGACACGATCGTGAAGCCGCTCGGACTGAAAACCACCACGACACTTGCGCTTGAGCAGTCCGGCAAACCCCTGGAGGAGCGCGAGCCGGGAGACCGGATCGGGTTTTTCAAGATCTATCAGGTGAGCGAGGACGAGATCATTGTCGGCGAGGATGACTGGCACCAGGATTTCCGTCTCTCGATCTTCCGCAGCCAGTGGCCGAAACCGCGCGTTTACGCCGCGACCTGCTGCAAGAGGCACAATCTTTTCGGCCACGCCTACCTTGCGCTGATCCTGCCGTTTCACAAGAAAATCGCCTCCTCGGTTCTGGACCACGCGGTTCGTCAGGAATTGTCGCAGGCCGCCTGAATGCGTTCGCGGATCAGGGCAGTGCTGTCGTCGATTGCCGGATTGAGGAAGTCTGGGAAAACACCGGTTTTCGCCCCATCGCTCTTTGCAATGATTTCGGAATCGTGCTGACTCGCGACCGGTAACTGAGCAGGAGCGGAGTGATTGCAGCGCTTCAGTGCGCTGATCATGAGTGTATGACGGTCGAAATCGATATCGGGGAAATGACGAGCGGCGCCCGCGCCGGGCTCGATCTGGAAGAGTTGCTTGCAACGCGTCTTCTTGTGCAGGGCAATTCCGGTTCCGGAAAATCGCATCTGCTCCGCCGTCTTCTCGAACAGTCGGCGAGCTGGGTCCAGCAGGCCATCATTGATCCGGAAGGCGATTTCGTGTCGCTCGCCGAGAAATTCGGACATGTCGTCGTCGATGCGGTCGGCACCGAAAAGGACCTCCAGATGATCGCGGGGCGTGTGCGTGAGCACCGGGTTTCCGTCGTCCTCAACCTGGAAGGCCTTGACGCGGACCGCCAGATGAAGGCGGCCGCGACCTTCCTCGACGGTTTGTTCGATGCCGAACGGGACCTGTGGTACCCCATGGTCGTCGTCGTGGACGAGGCGCAGCTGTTTGCCCCGGCCGCCGCCGGTGAGGTAACGGAAGAGGCGCGCCGCCGCTCGCTGGGGGCCATGACCAACCTCATGTGCCGGGGCCGCAAGCGCGGACTGGCCGGCATCATCGCCACACAGCGGCTCGCCAAACTGGCCAAGAACGTGGCTGCCGAGGCGTCCAATTTCCTGATGGGCAGGACCTTCCTCGACATCGACATGGCCCGTGCCGCCGATCTGCTGGGCATGGAGCGGCGGCAGGCGGAGAGCTTCCGCAATCTCGACCGGGGCAATTTCATCGCGCTCGGTCCAGCCCTGTCGCGTCGGCCCGTGCCCATCAGGATCGGTCCCGTCGAGACAATGGGGCGCGGCGGAAGCCCGAAGCTGATGCCGTTGCCGGATCAGCCGAAGGAAGAGGCCAAGGATCTGATCTTCACACCTGCCGCCGGCGAGAGCCCGCCATTGCGGCCACGCTTTCAGGAAGCCGTCAGCTCGACAGGCGAGGTGCTGGACCGGCTTTCCAGCGCGGAACAGGCAAACGAGGAAGACGTGCCGCCGGCGGACAGCCTGCTCGATTTCGGCGAGCGGGAGGAAAAGATTGCAGAGATCATCGCCGGAATTCTGGAAGATGAGGACGCGGCGTTTCAGCCGATTGCGACGCTCTATCAGGACTTTCAGGTCCGCTGCCGGATTGCCAAGCTGGCTGGCGGACCGCCGGATCTGCAGTCCTTCAGGGAAAAGCTTTCGGTCGCCCGTGCGGGCATCGAAAAGGGCGAGATGGACGATGGCGCGTGGTCACAGGCCGAACTGATTGCCGCCGAACTGCCGGACGACATGCGCGGCGTCTACCTGCTTCTTGCCAAGGCCGCCCTGGGGAATGCACCGTGCCCGGGCAACATCGAAATCGCGACCGCCTACGGAACCCGGTCCCCGGGACGCGCCCGCTGGCTCCTCAGTCACATGGAAGAGCGCGGTTTTCTGGTCTGCGCCACGGATTTGCGCGGCAACCGGATCGTGACGCTGACCGATCTCGGCTGGCAGACGGCACCGGGCGACGAAGCAGCGGCTTAGGCGGACCTTGTATGCGGTCGGCCGGCGATAAACTCACAGCACGAAAATGTCATGCCACATTGTGTTGAACGGGCGGGCTTATTTCCCAGTTAGAGCATCGGGCGACAAGTCGCGTACATTTGATCAAGAGGACCCGAGATGATCCGGCTGATTTTCCTTCTGTGCTCCCATGGTGCGATGTTGGCCGTAGGCTTTGCCCTCGGCGTTTATTTCCTGCCGATCCTGACGGAACCGCAGGGGCCCGATGAAGCCGTTCTGGCCGAGGCGGCCGCGGGTGCGCAGTATCAGGCCGACCTGACACGGGAGCTTGCGGGCAGCGACTTCCTGCACTGGGGCGAGGGCACCGTCAGCATTTCCCCACAGCAGATCGTGCACAAGGGTGAACTGTCCCCCGGTCCGGACTACAAGCTTTATCTCGTCAAGGATTTCGTTGAGGACGAGGCCGGGTTTCTCGGTGTCAGGGACACGGCCGTGCAGCTTGGAGACGTCAAGACCTTCGACGGGTTCATCGTCGATGTGCCGGCGGATGTGAACATCGACGATTTTACGACCGTTCTGGTCTGGTGCGAGGCATTCGGCGAATTCATCACCGCCGCCAAATACCGCTGATGCGCCGCCAGCCGAATATGAGGCGGATCAGATCGCCGGCCTCATGCGGCGTCTGGCATTGGCCGACCGGTCCACTTCGGCCGGTTTGAGCGCAAGCAGATATTCCAGTTGCGACAGCTCCAGCGTGATGCCGTCGATTGTCCGGGTCAGAACGTTTTCCATGTAACTGCCGGCCGGAGCGCGGTCGCGAATATCAGCCGCCCGATCCTTCGCCTTGCGCAGGTAGGCAATCATCTGCGCGACCTCGGGGCGGGTGACATCGGTTGTTGGCGGCAGTTCGCGGCTGGCTGCCTCGGATCGCAGGATAGCGGAATACTGACCTTGCAAGGGGCTGACAAACTGCATTGCTGACCTCAAATGTTCCTGATTTGTTCTATTTAGCTTAAATAGGATTTCCGATCAAGACGGATTGCGTCGGATTACGTTGCGGTCTGGGCTGCGGAAAGAGCAGGAGAGCTGGAAATGCCAGCAAAATCAGGGCCCTGAAAAATCAATTCCTATGGTCCTTGAACTCGCAAAATAAATTGGTTACATATGTAACTAATTTATCCCCGGATCGGGAGGACATCATGGATCAGAGAACGGACGACACGCGGAACTTGAGCGGGAACGGTCATAATTCCGGGGCTTTCGACTACATGCCGGGCTTCGGTAATGACTTTGAGAGCGAAGCGCTGCCGGGCTCCCTGCCGCAAGGCATGAACAGCCCGCAAAAATGCGCCTACGGCCTCTACGGCGAACAGCTTTCAGGCACCGCCTTCACTGCTCCCAGCCACCAGAACGAGCGGACCTGGTGCTACCGCATCCGGCCTTCGGTGAAGCACACCAGCCGCTTTGAAAAGATCAATCTGCCCTACTGGAAAAGCGCGCCGAACATCAACGAGGATGTCATTTCGCTTGGCCAGTACCGCTGGGATCCCGTCCCGCATGCCGAGGAAGAGCTGTCCTGGCTGACGGGCATGCGCACCATGACCACGGCGGGCGATGTAAATACGCAGGTCGGCATGGCAAGTCACATCTATCTCGTGACGAAGTCGATGGAAGACGAGTATTTCTTCTCCGCCGACAGCGAACTTCTGGTCGTGCCGCAGGAAGGGGTTCTGCGCTTCTGCACGGAACTCGGCGTGATCGAGTTGGAGCCAAAGGAAATCGCCATCATTCCGCGCGGCCTTGTCTACAGGGTCGAGGTCGTGAAGGGGCCGGCGCGCGGTTTCGTGTGCGAGAATTACGGCCAGAAATTCGAGCTGCCGGGCAGGGGACCGATCGGAGCCAACTGCATGGCGAACCGCCGCGACTTCAAGACACCGGTTGCCTGTTTCGAGGACCGCGAAGTTCCGTCGGTTCTGACCGTGAAGTGGTGCGGGCAGTTTCACCGCACCAATATCGGGCACTCGCCGCTTGATGTCGTTGCATGGCACGGGAATTATGCACCCAGCAAATACGATCTCAGGAACTACTGCCCGATCGGCGCGATCCTGTTCGATCATCCGGACCCGTCGATTTTCACGGTTCTGACGGCACCGTCCGGCGTACCCGGCACGGCCAATATCGATTTTGTCCTGTTCCGCGAGCGCTGGATGGTGATGGAGAATACGTTCCGTCCGCC
>JBCDEN010000846.1:0-1644 GCA_039179715.1 Pseudomonadota bacterium | reverse complement strand
GTTTTCGTAAGGCTCTCGATGCGCGCGGCGGCATGCACCGTCTGCCCGATAACGGAAAAGGTCAAGCGGCTGGGGACCCCGATATTGCCGAACATGACCGATCCGACGGACAGGGCGACACCGGCCTGCATCTCCATGATGTTTGCCTGGTCGTCATTTATGGCTTTCAGCCTTTTCCGTGTTTCGTCGGCGGCCTTGACCGCAAGCGCTCCGGCTCTTTCCAGACCCTGCGTGCCGAGCGGGAAGACGCCCAGGACGGCATCGCCGATGAAATCGAGAACCTCGCCCTGATTGTCGAGCACCGCTCCGGCCGTTGCTTCGAAATAGGTGTTGAGCCAGTTCAGATAGGCATCCGGACCAAGTGCCTCGGCAATCGCCGTGGAGCGGCGCATGTCGCTGTAATAGATCACGGCATCCAGCGTTTCGCCGTCCCCATGCCGGATCTGACCATTCAGGACCTTGTTGCCTGCGTTCTTACCGAGATAGGTCTCTGCAATCGTCCGGCTGATCTGGCTTTCGATGGTCGCGCGCGCGGCAAGCGCGAGCCGTTTCTGGATATACTCGATGGCTGACAGGGCCTCGTCGCTGAACCCCGTTTCGTGCCGCGTCGACCAGCTGACGATGATACCGCTGGTGGGGTAGTCGTCATTCGTGACGGGAAGATCAAAGCGGGTCGGCAAGACAAGATAATCGGTGTAACCGGAATCGCTCAGCCGGGTCAGCAACGGAAACTCCTGCGGGGCGTTGGACCTTGCCAGCCGGCGCCTGAAACGGGGTTCCTGGTTCACCAGCACGGCGCGCACCGGACTTTTCAGCCACTCTTCGGTCTCTTCTTCCGAATGCGCGATCAAGTCGTGCTGCAACTCGCTGCCGCTTTCCCAGACGACGACCTCGGCCTCGATCAGTGGGTGCAGCGTGGACCAGGCCATCATCGCCCGGTCGATCGGTACGTCGCATTTGCGCATGCGCTCGCACATCTGTGCAAACATGTCCGCCAGGTCCGGTGACCCAAGGGCCTGGCCGATAAGCCAGTCCTCGATGTCGTCGATTTTCGCCATACTGATCATTGGGTCAACGTAGTGGTCTTTCCGCATGGTTTCCAGCTGGCGCGCACGACTTGATGCCCTTAATTCACGGGAGCTTCGGCCACCTCGCCCGGAGGAATGATAAGCCAGTTTACGGTAACTTCGGGAATCTCCGCTCCGGACAGATATGCAAAGGTCCTGCTGCCGTGGCGGACCGCGCCCGGATAGTATTCCAGAAGTTCCCTGAGCGGCCTCTCCCCGTCGCCGCGCCAGACAATCATCAACCCTTTTTCCTGAACGTCGTCGATGTCGATCCAGGGGCTGAGTGTGCGGCTGTGAAGGTAGAACATCGATGGCCTGACGGGGGCATGCAGGGTGACATTGGCAGCTGACCACATGTCACCGGCAACATAGGCCAGCTCCGTGTCCTGATCCTCGTTCCAGATCCGCGCCATTTCTTCCGCGACCGCGCGTGCGGGATAGTGAATGCGGGTCTGTTTCCGTTTCCAGTAGGGTTCCAGAACCGCCTGACCGAAGATGACCGAAAGGAAAATCAGCTGGATGGCGAGGGCCGCCGCAAAAGCGCGGCGCGGGTGCGGCCACAGGGCGGGAAGAGCGG
>JBCDEN010000692.1:0-2600 GCA_039179715.1 Pseudomonadota bacterium | reverse complement strand
CGGGCACGCCACACGGCCGTTCCGGCGCTACGCGGCGGCGGTTTGCATCCGAACCGCGAGGTCTGGGTTCGGGATATGAGACCTGCGGAAGAAACCGGCTTTGTGCCGCGCAACCGGCATCGTTAGCGTCCTGCCTCGCGGCGGAGTTAGAGCATCGGAAGGGGCTGACCGGAAACCTCATGGAAGGCGGCGCAGCGCGCCGCCTTTTTCTTTTGCCGCCACAAGCCGTCCGCAGGCGGCAGACCCCGGATCCGCTCGCGCCGCGACGGCGGCCCTTACTGGCTACTGACCGTTTTCGCCGTGCCACGCCCATAGCCACTGCGCGACCGAGACAAGCGCCTTGTCCTCTCCCCGTGCCGCCACAAGCTGCGCGCCCATCGGCAAACCGCCCGGTGTTTGAAGCAGCGGCAGGGTGATCGCCGGCGTTCCCGCCATTGTCCACAGCCCGTTGAAGATCGAATCTCCTGTCGAACTCAATCCGGCGGGCGCGGGACCTGGCGCTGCCGGGCATAGAATGGCATCGCAGCGCCCGAACAGCGGCGCCAGCAGCCCGTCCATATCGTCCTGAACGGCCTTGGCGGCGAGATAATCGACTGCCGGCAGCGTCAAACCCTCCTCGATCGCGGCCCGGGTCGGCGGACCGAGCTTGTCTGCGCCCTGCTCCAGATAGGTCTGAAAGTAATGACCCATCTCCACGGTGTTGATCACCGCTCGGAGACGAACCACGTCGTCGAACACGTCCGGCAACAACAGGTCGATCACCCTGTCTCCCAGCGCTGCGCGCAAGCGGTCGAAGGCAGCGTGAAGCGCAGGGTCCGCGCGATCCCAGCCGGGGGGCGCGACGAAACCGAAAACGGGCGAGGTGGAAGGTTCCGGAATGTCGGCCACATCACCGGTCAGAACGTCGGCAAGGAGTGCGGCCCCTGCCGGATCATTTGCAAAGACACCAAGCGTATCCAGTGAATGGGACTGAAGCAGCGTGCCTTTTCGCGGGATCGCGTTGAAGCTGGGTTTCAGTCCGACAATGCCGCAGAAGGAGGCCGGGCGTACGACCGACCCGCCCGTCTGCGTCCCGATGGCAAGCGGCACCATTGCGTCCGCCACCGCCGCAGCCGAGCCCGACGAGGACCCGCCGGGCGTATGCGCCAGGTTCCGTGGGTTTCGCGTCTTGTTGGGATGAAGAAAGGCAAGTTCGGTCGTCACCGTCTTGCCGAACATGATGGCCCCGGCCGCCTTGAGGCGTTTAACTGCCTCCGCATCGTCTTCCGGCACGCGTCCCGCGTCGACGGGACAGCCGTTCTCGCTTGCAATGCCTGCCGTGTCGATCACGTCCTTGACGCCCACCGGCAACCCGTGAAGGGCACCAAGAGACGCGCCGCTTGCCTTTAGGGCATCCAGGCGCTCCGCTTCCGCCAAGACCGCATCGGCATCGAACCAGACCCACGCTCTCACGTCGTCCTCGCGCGCCTCTATCCGGGCGAGACACGCCTTTGCCAGCGCGACGGCGGACAGCCTGCCATCGGCAAGCCGGTCGCGCAGGTCCAACGCACTCAGCGTGGGAAGAGTTTCGTTTTCACTCATGGGTGCCTCCACGTTCCGGCACAGCGGCCGTTTTCGAAAGCCGGGATCGCTTCAGTTCGCGCGTGCTAATTGCCGTAGGCAACCGATGGCAGCCAGGTCGTGAGCGCCGGGTAAAAAAAGACGATCATCAGCCCGATCAACTGGAGGATCACGAATGGAACGACGCCCCTGTAGATGTGCCCCAGGCTCACTTCTGGTGGACAGACACCCTTCAGGTAGAACAGCGCAAATCCGACCGGCGGGGTCAGGAACGAGGTCTGCAGCGTCACCGCGACCAGGATTGCGAACCACACGACCGACGGATCCCGAACCTGATCGAAACCGGGCACGGCGAGTTCCAGGCCGATTATGATGGGCAACATCAGCGGCATGACAATGATCGTGATTTCGATCCAGTCGAGCAGGAATCCGAGCAGAAAGATAATGAACAGGATGAAAGCCACTGTCACATAGGGGTCTGCGGAAACCGAGAGGACGAGGTTCTCGACAATCTCATCTCCCTTGTATCGCCGCAGCACGAAGGCGAAAAAGTTGGCGGCGAGGAAGATACCGACAATGTAACCGGACGTGTTCAATGTGGACCGGCTGACATCCTTGAGCACTTGCCAGTTCAGCCTGCGGTTTGCCAGTGCCAGCAGCGTCGCCCCCATTGCTCCGAGCCCGGAGGCCTCGGTCGGCGTCGCAATACCGGCAAAAATCGACCCCAGCACAAGCAGGATCAGGAACATGGGCGGTACGACCGCGAGGAGAACTTCCTTGACATCTTCCCAATGCACTTTTTCAGGCTTTTCGGGTGCCGGCATCGCCTTGGGATTGATCAGCCCGTAGATGACGATGAAGACAATGTAGAGCGCTCCGAGGATCAGGCCCGGGAACAGCGCGCCCATGAAGAGATCACCGAGGCTGATGGCGAGCTGATCGGACATGATGACCAGCATGATCGAAGGCGGAATCAGAATTCCGAGCGTCCCGGCCGAAGCAATCGTTCCTGTCGCAATCGGTTTGGAATAGTCCTGTTT
>JBCDEN010000751.1:0-2240 GCA_039179715.1 Pseudomonadota bacterium | reverse complement strand
GGCGGATTTCAGAAGGAAGGCGAGGAGTGGGACTTCGGACTGGTGTTGCGGCCGGATGCCTTTGGTCTCGGGGTTCGGATCTCCCGGCAAGCGCTTGATATTGCCCTCGCCGATCCACGCATACCTTTCGTGACCTTTCTACTGCCGCCGTCGCGAAAGAACCTCGGAGCGCTCAAACGGCTGGGAGCCGTCTGCATCGGCGAGATCGAATATGACGGTGCCGCGTTCCTCAAGTTTCGATTGGAAACCCGGTAACCGCCCGCGCTGTCAAACTGTCCCCATGGCCGGCGTCAGGCGGCGGACTGGCACCCTGAGGTCCAGAACGCAGACCAAGCCGCCTCAAGCCGGGGGTGTTGCAAATGAAGCGCTGGCACGTCCGGCTTCTTCTCTTTCGGCCTCGAGGTCAGCAATCTTCTGATCGATCTCCGTGCGGTCAAGTAACCCGTGAATGTTCTGGCGGGTCGGCATCAGTTCGGCAAAGTGCAGGTAGCGCTCCTTGGCGACGGCGTGCAGCCGGCGCAACTCCCCGAGCGGCGCACCATGATCGTCGGCCCTAATGTCCAGCCAGGGATAATCTTCCTCGCGAACAATCTTGAGGGCGGCGGACTGGCGACCGCGCTTGTCGCCTCCAGCGGCCTCGGCCGCTTCCATCGCGGTCAGAAGCCTGTCTTCAAGCGGCATTTGCGTGTTGGCCAGAAATGTGTCCATGGCCGCGTCGAGCACCTTTGGCCCGGTCAGCATGTTGCCCGCCACAGTGACATTGTCCTCGATCAGATGCCCGCACCATTCGATGCATTTGTCGCCGGTGAACGCTGCGGCACGGCCTTTTGCATCAATCAGGTGGATCTGGCGGGAATGGCTTCCGCGATCCGGCGTCACGACGGCGTCGATCACACGTTCCGCCGATACGCCGGAGCGCAAAAGCGACAGTCCTTCCGTGCCATAGATCGGACTGACAAGCGCCTGCGTGGCGATCGCGCCGACCTGTCCCGCCAGGTGCGGCACAACGGCTCCGGCTGCAAAGAAACGGCTCGCGACGGCGATGCCATAATATCCGGTGGTCTTGTCGCGGGCGACAATCGAAAACGTCATTAATTGGAGCCTCTCTTCTCATCTGCCGGCCGCGTAGGCCTGCATCAGGCGCGGCGTCGCGCCTGCGCGCAAAAGTCCCTGCGGGTCGCGCGCTGCCACGGTCAGCCTGCCGATTGTCCATTCATCCGCCACTTCGACCGAATGGCCCTGGTTTCTCAGGCTTGCAAGCGTGCCGGCACCGAAGCTTTCCTCGGCCATGATGTGGCCCGGCTGTCTTTGCCGCGGATGGAAAGAGGCCGGAAAATGGGTGGTGTGAAAAAGCGGCATGTCGAGCGCTGCCTGGAGATTTTGCTGGTGATGCGCCAGTCTCAGGAACAACACCAGTTGCCACTGGTCCTGCTGATCGCCGCCGGGCGTGCCGAAGGAAAGGGCGGTGCCATCCTCATGGAATGCGATACTGGGCGTAAGCGTCGTGCGCGGACGTTTTCCCGGTGCAAGCGAGCCCGGCAATCCCTCTTCAAGCCAGTACATCTGCGCCCGTGAATTGAGCGCGAACCCGAGACCGGGGATGACCGGGGAAGACTGCAGCCAGCCGCCGGATGGGGTTGCGGACACGATGTTGCCCCAACGGTCAATGACGTCTATGTGGACGGTATCGCCGCGTTTTTCGGACAAGTGTGCCATCGTCGGCTCGTAGACCCCTGTTTTGGAAATACCGGCGCGTCTGATGACATCCATTGTGCGTTCGACCTGCGTGTCGAAGCCGGGAACAAGGCCGGGACGCAGTTCTGTCGACGCCTGTCCGCTAATGAGCGAGCGCCGCTCGGCATTGTAGGTTTCCGACAAGAGAACATTCAGCGGAACGTCGCAGAAATCGGGATCGCCGTAATAGGCTTCCCGGTCGGCATAAGCGAGCTTCATCGCCTCGGTCACCAGATGCACGAATTCCGGCCCGGCCGGGTCGAGCGAGGCCATGTCGAAGCCTCGCAGCAGGGACAGCGACTGCAACAGGACAGGGCCCTGACCCCAGGGCCCGGTTTTCAGCACAGTCCAGCCGTCGTAAGACGCGCTGACCGGGTCTTCCGACGGCTGGACTGTGCTGAAAACCGGGCCCTGGGGTCAGGGCCCTGTCCTGTTGCAGTCGCTGTCCCTGCTGCGAGGCTTCGACATGGCCTCGCTCGACCCGGAAGGGCCGGAATTCGTGCATC
>JBCDEN010000627.1:0-2986 GCA_039179715.1 Pseudomonadota bacterium | reverse complement strand
TGGCGCGCGAGACGCGGGTGTGCAAGTTCAATCTGGGCACCGAGTTGCGGCAGACCTTCGGACAGGCGCTGAGGCAGACTCTTGCAGAGCAACCCGAGGTGTTCGACCGGCTGGCAATCCTGAAATCGACCATGCCGGCGATGCGGGAGAGTGTTTCCGATATCCTGAAAACGATCACGCTGAAGGGGTAGTCCTCCAGGCCGGATCAGTCGAGTTGCGCGGTCGCCTCGATCTCGATCAGGGCATCGTCCTCGATCAGGCCGGCGACGATCACGACGGACATGGCCGGAAAGTGCCGTCCGAACACGCGCCTGTAGGCCTGTCCGACTTCCTTCTGCCGCGCCAGGTATTCGCGCTTGTCGGTGATGAACCAGGTCAGGCGGACGATGTCCGTTACCTCGCCGCCGGCTTCGGCGACGATCTCGGCAATGTTCTGGAGCGTCTGTTCCATCTGACCGATGAAATCGTGCGATTCAAACACCTGGTCCTTGTTCCACCCGATCTGACCGCCGATGTGTAATGTCCCGCCCTTCGTAAGCATACCATTTGCGTATCCCTTTGCAGGTGCCCAACCCTCTGGCTGAATGTGTTTCGATGGCATGGCTTCAGACTTTCCTTGGATGTTTCAGACGCCGATATAGGTTGTTGTTATGTCGTCGGTGAGGTCACCGATCGTGCCGGCCCAGACGGTCTTGCCGCGTTCCAGGATGGTGGCGCTGTCGCAGACGTTGCGGAGTTCACGGATCGACTTGTCGATGACCAGGATCGAAAGGCCGGTTTCCGCCTTGAGCTTGCGGATCACGGACCAGATTTCCTGCCGGATGATCGGGGCAAGCCCTTCCGTCGCCTCGTCCAGAATGAGCAGCTTCGGATTGGTCATCAGGGCCCGGCCTATGGCGAGCATCTGCTGCTCCCCGCCAGAAAGCGAGGAGGCGTTCTGATTGCGCCGTTCACCGAGCCTTGGAAACATTTCCACGACGCGCTCGAAGGTCCAGTCTCCCGGCCGGGCAGCTGCGATCAGGTTTTCATGAACCGTCAGATTGCCGAAACAGCGGCGGCCTTCGGGGACGAGGCCGAGACCCAGCCGCGCGGCGCGATGGCTTGCAAGGCGTGTCAGGTCCGCGCCGTCGAAAGTCAACGTGCCGTCTGCCGCAAGCATGCGGCAGATGCACTTCACCGTCGTGCTCTTGCCCATGCCGTTGCGCCCGAGGAGCGCGCGAACCTCGCCTTGATCGATTGTCAGGTCGACACCGAACAGGGCCTGGCTGGCACCGTAGGACGCCGTGACGTTCGAGGCGGTCAAAAGGCTCATGCGTCTTCTCCGAGATAAGCTTCCCGAACGGCGGCATCTGCGCGGATCTCGTCGACGGTTCCGGTCGCAATGACTTCGCCATAAACGAGAACGCTGATCCTGTCGGCAAGGGCGAAAACCGCATCCATGTCGTGTTCGACCAGCAGAATGGGGGCCTCTGCCCGCAGTTCATCCAGGAAGCCGGTCAGGCGCTTGGAGCCTTCCGAACCCATGCCGGCCATCGGCTCGTCCATGACGAAGGCCCTGGGCTGCTTTGTCAGGGCCACGGCAACTTCCAGCTGGCGGCGCTGGCCGTGACTGAGTTCGGCGGTGCGGGTGAGGGCGTGGTCCTGCAGGCCGACACGATGAAGCGCTTCTTCGGCCCTGGTGCGAAGGTCCGCGTCCTTCAGCACATCGCCGAAGAACTGCCAGGGATTTGCCGTTGCGCCAAGCGCGCCGAGAACCGCGTTCTGCAGAACCGTGTCTTCCATGGCCAGCGAGGAAATCTGGAAGGTCCGGCCGAGGCCTTTTCGCGCGCGTTCCCGCGTGGCCAGACCGGTGACATCTTCCCCGAGCAGGCGAACAGCGCCGGAGTCGGGTTTGAGCGTTCCGCAGATCTGGCCGATCAGCGTGGTCTTGCCGGCGCCGTTCGGACCGATGATGGCGTGAATTTCGCCCGCCTTGAGGTCAAGCGAGATGTTCCGGCTGGCACGCAATGCTCCGAAGCTCTTGCAGATATCATGCGTTTCGAGAACGGGATCAGTCATGAACCGCCTCCTTTCCGGAGGCAAGCCCGATAAGCCCGCCCCGGCCAAAGAGAACGATCAGCAGAAGCAGGATACCGAGATAGATATGCCAGTAATCGCTGAGACCGCCGAGCCAGTGTTCGAGCGCCACAAAGGCAAGTGCTCCGACGACAGGTCCATAAAGACGGCCGACACCACCCAGGATCAGGAATATCATGATCTCGCCGCTGGTTTGCCAGCTGAACATGGTCGGGCTGACGAAGCGGTTGAGGTCGGCGAACAGGGCTCCGGCGAGGCCCGTGATAGCGCCGGATATCACGAAGGCAACGAGCTTCAGCCGTGTCGGATCGAGACCGACCGTCTCGACACGCACAGGTGCTTGCCGAGCGGCGTTGAGGGCAAGCCCGAACGGGGATTTCGATAGTCTCCAGGTAAACAGCAGGACAAGGCACAGGATGACAAAGCACAGGCCGTAGAACTGGATCGGCGCGAGGGTGTTCAGCCCGGGAAAGCCGTTGCGCACGTAGATCGACAATCCGTCCTCGCCGCCATATTCCGCCCAGGAGATGGTGAAGAAAAAGAACATCTGCCCGAAGGCCAGCGTGATCATGATGAAATAGACGCCGGCGGTTCTGAGCGACAGGGCACCGATAACCAATGCCGCGAGCGAGGACACGATGATTGCAACCATCCAGATGACCGGCATCGACTTCGTACCGTCGATCAGGAACGGCCATTCGCTCAAGGGCGTGTAGGTCTGCGCGTGGTAGGCGAGAATGCCCATCGCGTAGCCGCCGATGCCGAAGAAGACCGCATGTCCGAGGCTGACGAGGCCGCCGATGCCAAGGGCGATGTTGAGGCCGATTGCGGCGATTGCGAATATCGCGGCGCGGGTCATCAGCGTGATCGTGAAAGGCTCGTCCGCGAACAGCGCCCAGGCCGGAATGAG
>JBCDEN010000175.1:0-7261 GCA_039179715.1 Pseudomonadota bacterium | reverse complement strand
TCCTTCGGATTTGGCCGTTTTGGCCATCTGCCACGTCGCGAAAGGCTTGAAAATGAACCACATTTCCTGCGCTTTCGCTTCTCGCAGTTGGTCAAAACGATCCAAACCAAATTGACTTCTTTTATGAGTCCGTACCCTAGACTAGACTTTGTCGCAAGAGAATCAGAGGGGGTTTCTCATGCTTGTGCCGCGTCCAAAAATTCTGTTTGCAAACGCTGCCGCCATGGCAGGCGCTTTCGTCCTGAGTGTCATGGTCTTCGACATAAGCGCCTTCGCGCAGTCGGCGGCAACGCAAGCGCCTACGGCCGATCAAAGCGCTTCCCCAGCCGCGCCGGAACCGCAGACACCGATTGCCGTTGCAATCAAGGCATCGACTTCCGAAGCGGTTCCCGAAGGGCTGCAGGCCTACTATGCCGAACGCGTCTATGCCCCCGTCTGGTTCGATCAAAACGGCCTGCGGGAAAACGCTCATCTTGCAATTGCCGCGATGGCCGAAGCAAACGACCACGCGCTCAATCCGAACAACTACAATCCCCTCGGTCTCGCACAGCAGACCGAGACCGCCCAATCACCCGAGCAATGGGCAGCGTTCGATCTGGAGCTTTCCAACCAGTTCCTGCGCTATGCAACCCATTTGTCGTCCGGGCGGGTGCAGCCCAACAAGATCAACAAGGCGCTGAACCTCTTCCCCGACCGGCCCGATCCAAAGACCCTGTTCGAGAACGCGGAGCAATCGGTCGATTTCAGCGCCTTTCTCGACAGCCTGGCGCCTCAGTCCGACAATTATGCGCGGCTGAAGCGCCGGCTTGCACAGTACAGGCAGAAGGCGGAAACCGGCGGATTCACCTCCGTACCGGACGGAGAAGTGCTCAAACCCGGCATGACCGATCCGCGCGTTGCCGTCCTGCGCGCCCGCCTGACGGAGGAAGATATTCCCGGAGCGGAGGACCATAGCGGTGATGTCTATGACGGTGCCATCGTCGAAGCGGTGAAGATATTTCAAGAGCACCATGGCCTGGCGACCGACGGCGTGATCGGAAAAAACACCCTCGCGCGCCTCAACATCCCGCTTCAGGACAAGCTCGTTCAGATGGAACTCAACATGGAGCGCCGACGCTGGATGCGCGACTATCTGGGCGAGTTCTATGTTTTCGTGAACCTCGCGGACCAGAACCTGAAAGTGGTGCGGGACGGCAAGACAATCCACACGACGCGGGTCGTCGTCGGAAAGCCCTATCACGCGACCCCGGTCTTTTCCGACCAGCTGGAATATGTCGAGATCAATCCTTACTGGAACGTGCCCTACTCGATCGCCACCAAGGAATATCTGCCCAAGCTGAAGCAAAACCCGTCAGCGCTCAGCCGCCAGAACATCAGGGTGTTTCAGGACGGAAACGAAGTTGCGGCAACACGTGTGGCGTGGAACAGCTATTCGGGCGGCAACTTCCCGTTCCGCCTTCGCCAGGATCCGGGCGACGGCAACGCGCTCGGGCGGATCAAGTTCATGTTCCCGAATGAATTCAACATCTACATTCACGACACGCCCTCCAAGTCCCTGTTCTCGCGCGCCGAACGGGCCTACAGCCACGGCTGTATCCGCGCCTCCAACCCGTTTGCGCTGGCCGATGTGCTGCTCACCGACAACAACTCCACACCCGGACACTGGGAACGCATCCGCGACACCCAGAAACGGACGGTGATCAAGCCGGTCGTGCCCGTCGAGGTCCATCTCACCTATCTGACCGCCTGGATGAACAAGGACGGGTCGACCCATTTCCGAAAAGACATCTATGGCCGCGACGAGGTGCTTCTTGATGCACTCCGCAAGGCCATGACCGAGAATCTTTAGCAGTTAAGTGACTGTCGAAACTGAACTTCTGCGTTTGTTTAGACAAATGAACGGACGCTGAACGCGCCGCTCAGTGTCAGTTCAAGCGGTGCAATCTAGTCTCCTGCCAATCGATACAGATTGTCTTCAGGAGACCCCGATGTTGAACCGTGTTTTTGTCCTTCTCTTTCTGGCCCTTGTTCTGGGCGGACCTTTTGCAGCGCTGATCGCGATTACGGACGGAACCAAGGCGTTCGGCGGTGAATTGCAGCAAAAAAGCATCTGTCTTGCCACCGGCACGGGATGCGGCGACGGCAATATTCTGGTCACGGTGGCGGGCCGAATTTAACCAGTCCCCGGCCCCTTGCGGTCTGAATTGACCGAGACTTGAAGTTTCAACGCGCGTTTGGCAAAGTCACGAGATGGACTACAAAGCACTTGAAGACAAGGCAGAATCGGCAGCCGACTTCCTGAAGATGATGGCATCTGCCCCCAGGCTGCTTCTGATGTGTCTCGTGCTTGAAGAGGAGCGCTGCGTCAGCGAACTCGCAGAGGCCACTGGCATGCGGATGCCGACCGTTTCCCAACAGCTTTCACTGCTGCGCGCCCAGGGCCTTGTTTCGACACGCCGGGAAGGAACAACAATCTACTACAGCCTCTCAAGCGAGCCGGTCAAAGACGTGATGGCCATGCTCTACAAGCATTTCTGCGCCGATGCCGACCTGCCCGTCGCCAAGCGTCTGGAAACGCTTGACGCGGACTGACCACCGGAACCGACATAAAGGCCATCGGCGCTTTGGCGGAATTGTCAATCGGTCAGGTAGTCGCCGCAATTGGGGGGCGCCTTGTCTCCCCAGGGCATCAGCGGGACGGTCGAGGTCGAATTTTTCGGACTGCCTTCAATCAGCTTGTCCGAGTAGACTAGATAAACCAGCACATTCCGCTTCACATCACAGCCGCGCACGATCTGCAATTTCTTGAAAACGAGCGAGCGCCGCTGGCGGAACATTTCCTCACCCTGCTCGAATTTCTCCTTGATCGTCACCGGGCCGACCTGGCGGCATGCCAGCGAAACGTCGGAAACTTCCTCCGCGACACCAAGCCAGCCCGACACCCCGCCCTTTTCCGGAACAGTGAAATGACAGGCGACACCGTCAATCAGCGGGTCATCGATGGCGTAGGTTGCCAGTTTGTGATCCGGTGTCAGAAACTTCCAGACGGTTGATTTCTTGAAAATCAGATCCGGTTCGTCGTCCGAAATGGCCGGTGCAACGCTGAGCAAGCCGATAACAAGCGCGAGGACGCCGGCAAGAGAAAAACGCATCGATTTACCTCCGAATGCAGATCGGACTGACATGTGGTGACGATGCCTTTTCAATCAAGAAAACAAGCGAACGGACAAGCATCAAAACAAAACGCACGCCCGAAGGGGCATGCGTTTCCACTCGCATTGTTTCAATGCCCGACAACGGATCCGGACTATCGGGCCGCTTCCATGAGAACCTTCGATTCAGGTGCGTCTTCACTGTCCCCGGTGTCCGCCGAACTGCCCTGCGCCTCGTCGTCGCCAAGCCGGACGATGTCCTCCGAGGACAGGTCCAACGGCTCTTCCTCTTCAACTTGCGCGTCTTCAGCATCGCGTTCCAGAAGCGAGGCGGCAAAATCGTTGTCCGAAACAAGCTCGGTTGCCGCCCTGTCGATCGGGTTGTCTGGCAGTTCGGCCGCGTCCTCGTCCACGTTCTCTTCGACGCTTTGCTCGACCGGTTCGATGCCAGCGAGTGCATCCTTGAGATCGGCACATCTCTCGCGTGTCCAGATCTGTGGCTGATCCAGCCCCAGCGCTTCGTCATAGGCGCGGGCAACGTTGATCGGCAGGTTCAGTTCAAAGTCCGCCTTCTTGCCGAACTGCGGCACCAATGCGTCGTTCACGGCCGCGAAAGTGTCCTTGAGACCAAGGTTCTGCTCAACGCAGGCTGCTGCTGCATCCCGCAGGGTCGTGACGAAGTCGCGTGTATTTTCGATCGCCTTGGCGACTGCCGTCGCACCGAAGGCTACCTTGCCCCTGCCAGGAATAAGCGTCGTTGGCCGGAATGCGGCAATCCGGTCAAGCGCTCTGGTCCAGTCGGACAGATGCGCATCGCCGCAATAGGGAATTGCGGATGTCTGCACGAGATCTCCGGTGAACATGACCGCGCTGCCCGGAACCCAGACCACGAGATCGCCCGTCGTGTGTCCCCGTCCCAGATGCATGAGGCGGATATCGACGCCGCCCAGATCGATCGACATGGAGGATGCGATGGTCAAGCTCGGAAGACTGACGGTCGTCGTTGCGGAAAGTCCGTCAAAGAGATCCGGCACGCGCGTGCGGGCGACCAGCATTTCCTCCGCGCCGCGCGTATCCATCATCCGCCTGGTGAGGTCGGATGCGACAATATCGCCGGCTTCAAATGCGCTGGCTCCCAGCGAGCTGTCCGCGTGGTAATGGGTCAGGACAACCTGCTTGACCGGCTTGTCGGTAACGGTGCGAACTTTCTCCAGAACCCTTTCGGCGTGTTCGGGCGTGGCTTGCGCGTCAATGATCAGAACACCGCGCTCACCGACAATAACGCCGGTGTTGGAGCAGCCGTCGGAACTGTAGGCATAGCAACCGCGACCCAGTTCCTCGAACTTTTCATTCGCCCCAACGGACTTCTCGGAGTTGTTCGTCATTGCGGCCTCGCTTTCATGCCAGCTGTCTGGTTGACGTTAAGGAATTTTCCAACTGCCACACACCACTTTTCTTTTGACTGCAGCGTCTCAGTTTCCGTCTCTGATTCGCAATTTTTCACGCCTGCATTCCTTAACTATTCCTTATTTATCAACAGATAGGTCTGCCAATTCGTCCACTCCAAGACTTGGTCAGCCGAAGCTCTGTGCAAATTTTGGCTCCAAAGTTGAACGAAGTTCGAAGCAGCGCGGGTTGTCTTTCACACACGGCTTGATCGTTTATACTTGCTAGTGACACAAAGTGGCCGGAACACGGCATGGATTTCTGCCATCGGAATTTGGCGGATGACAGATTGCAGGGCTGGAATACATCATGTCGCGCAAAACAGGTTCCGACACCCCGACGATATCGAACGGTGCAAGTGACAGACCTATCTTGAAACTCGGCCTGTTCCTGCCTTATCAACTCAATCATCTTGCCGAGACCGTCAGCCGGTCCTTTTCGAAGATCTACGCGGAGAAATACGGCATCGGCATTCCGGAGTGGCGCGTGATCGCCACGCTCGGCGAGCACGAGGTCATGACGGCTCGCGACATAAGCAGTGCAACGTCCATGCACAAGACCAAGGTCAGCCGGGCCGTCGCCGCACTGGAAAAACGCGATTTCATCGTCCGCGACAAAAACCCGGACGACATGCGAGAGCAAGCGCTCAGACTGGCTCCTGCGGGAATTTCGCTTTACGAGGACATCATTCCCAAGGCTCTCGCCTATTCTGAAGACCTGCAAAGCGCCCTGACGAAAGAGCAGAAGCAGGTGCTCACCGATGTTTTCGACCAGCTTCACCGTGCGGTCCGGGAACGTGACGGCAAATGAAATTTCGGCTGTTCTTGCTCCTCGCGCATTAACCTAACGTGAGCGCTTTCGTTGCTATTGATGGGAACAAGGACGATAATTCAGTGTGTATAAAGCGGTTCGGCGCAAGGGCTGAGCCGCCGGGGACAAGCGATGCGGCATCACAAAAGAGCCAAATCCATCCAGTTAGCGCGGGCGATCGGCATCGCCGTGGCGCTGATGCTGCCGTCTCATGCCGTTTACGCGGCAAGTTGCTCTGCCCTCAAATCCGAACTGCGGAAACTGGAATCGGGAACCGGCAACCAATCCGCAGGCTCGCGCAAATGGTCCAAGGCCAAGAGGCAGCAGGAAAAAGCAATCGCGGCCGCCTCGCGCGACGCCAGGCACTTTGGATGTGCGCAGAACCGCACCGCCAAATGCAAGGACCTCAACAGCAAACTTAAACGAATGAACTCCAATCTCGCCGCGATCGAGCGTCAGCTCAAAAGATCAGGTGGCGGCAGTTCGGCCAAAAACACGAAACGGATCCGGCAGGTGCGCGCCTCGCTTGACAGGCAAGGCTGCAACGCACCGGCGCGAAACCGGCAGGCGAACGCACAGGCCAACCCTGATCAGCCAAAGGCAAAATCGTTCTTTTCGCGCCTCTTCAACTCCGGACCGCAGGTTGAGCAAACGGCTGCCCGCACGGGTGACCGCGAGATCGCGACAGTCAGGAGAGAGAGACGCTCCGATGGGTCGCGCGCCAGGATACCGTCGGGCGGCGTTTTCAGAACGCTTTGCGTGCGCACCTGTGACGGCTATTTCTTCCCGGTGAGCTTTTCGACCGACAAGAGCCAGTTCGTAAATGACGCGGCCCGTTGCACCGAGATCTGTCCGGCAGCGCCGACCGAACTCTACGTTTACCGGAATCCGGGCGGAGACCAGTCGCAAATGATGTCTCTTGCGGGCATTCCTTATGCCGAGCAACCCTTTGCATTCCGGTACAAGTCCGAGTTCGTTGAAGGGTGCAGCTGCCGACAGACGGGCAAATCTAAATCGAGATCCGCCTGGTCGGAGGTCAGCGTGTCGTCCGGCGGACGCCTGTTCTTTTCCGATATCAGTTCGGGCCTTCCAACCCGCGCGCGTCAGCCAAGCCAGGGCGATACGTTCGAAGAGGCGGACAAGGCCCCGGCCATGCTGTCCAGGTTGCCACTAAGCCCGCCGCAATTGCCGAGATATGAAGATCCCGGCACGCTGTTCAACCTGGAGAAGGGCTTTGACGTTACCAGGGTTGCGGCCTTCATCTCGAAGGACAAGTCGCCGTCAGCCGGCACGGGCACAAAGGCGCTACCCACGGAAGGCGGCTTCCCACTGCTGTCGCTGCGCAAGCAGAAAGAAGAAGACGAGATAGAAGCCGTATCGGTCTCGCCGGTCTTCAAGTCGGACGATCAGGGCTTTCGTCCGATACCGGAAACCAATGCACCTGTCAGGGTAGTCGGTCCAGACTATTTTGTCGCCCAATAAGGGGCAGCATCATTTTCATGTCGGGACCATGGTCCATGCCGGTCAATGCGCGCCGCAGGGGCATGAACAAACCGCGGCCCTTTCTGCCGGTTTCCGATTTCAAGGCAGCCGTCCAGGCGCTCCAGGTGTCTTCGCCCACGTCACCTTCCGGAAACAGTTCCTTTGCCCGCGCGACAAAGTCCCGGTCCTCCTCATCTATGCGAGAGGCAACGGGACCCGTCACGACCTTCCAGTAAAGCGTTGCATCGCCAACGGTTTCGCAATTGCCCCGCACCGTTTCCCAGAACCCGGCCCCGCCACCGACGCCCATTTCGGTGAGGCGATCCTTGACCGCCTCGAAGGGCAGGTCATGAACCAGCCGGGCGTTCAGG
>JBCDEN010000359.1:0-4978 GCA_039179715.1 Pseudomonadota bacterium | reverse complement strand
GATGGGCTTGAGCAGGGCAATGACAGCGCCGGGTGTCGGCCAGCTGGCTTGCGGTCTGTGCCGGGTGAGTTCCATAGCCGCGAATGCTATGCCTGACACAGGAAAGTGTCAATTAAAATTGACACTTTTCGACTGCTGGCCGCCGCGGGATGTCATTGAGTATTTACAGGCAGGAGACACGCGCCGGCAAAGCCGCTGTCAGGAGCCGGGACGATAGTTTTCCAAACCGTGCCTGCGCAGTTTGATGTAAAGGCTCTGACGGGACAGCCCCAGCATTTCCGCCGCGCTGGCCCTGTTGTTGTTTGTCTGGTCGAGGGCGGCCTCGATGCAGATTTTTTCAACAACGTCCAGGGACTCCCTGATCAGTTCCTTGAGCGGAACCTTGCCGACGAGGCTCGCAAATCCTTCTGCCTGTTCCTGGCTGGCCGGCGCACGCAGCCCGATGCCCTCTGTTTTCGCCGCCTGGGGCACGACGATAAGCTGGACTGTTTCCGAGCCCGGGTCGAAATGTGCCGAGACGGTTATCGGATGGACACCGCCAATGTTGTCATTCAGGACGGAGGAATAGCCGCGCACCGTCCTTTCTTCACGGGCCCGCGCGTACAGGACATTCAGGTCGACGGCCGACTTGCCGACCCAGTTGCTGGCATTCCTGCCCAGAACCTGATTCAGCGTTGGAGCTTGAACAAGATCAAGGAAGAGCGCGTTCGCGCTTACCAGATTGCCGTCAGTGTCTGTCTGGATCGCAGCTTCCGGCAGTGTGTTCAGGTTCATGCCGGTCGGGCCGGCCTGTGTTTCTGCAGGTTTCTCATCCGGCGAACCGGCATCGTCGTCGGCGCGAAGGGTCAAAATGAGGTTGGCCGCTCCGTTTTCACGATACGCGCGCAGCTTCGCCTGTAGCCTTGCTCCCTTTGCGCTTTCCAAGGCGTCAATCAGGACCGGTTCGCCGCTGTGCCTGGCCTCGCCGATGGCATCGCCAAGCCGGTCGCGATGCTTCTTGTTGAACAACTCGCGCACCGGCTTGTTGATCAGGTTGCCCGAACTGCCGGCCAGGAGCGCCACTGCGGCGGCATTGGCCTCAAGCACGGTCCGCTTTTCGCCGTCAAGCATGACGTCGGCGCTTTCGGCCAGCTTGAATGCGGTCCGGTATCTTGCCTCGGCCTGCCGCAGATCGCGGTAATCCGCCTCCATTGCGATCTGCGCTTCCACCAGGCGTTGCTGGTCCTGCATCTGTTGCTGCATTTCGCGGCCAACAACGATCGTGAACGGCAGGCCCTTCCTGGTAAAGGCGGAATAAGCGACCGGCAAATCCGGTTTGCCGGCGGCGCTGTGGTTGACCTGATAGCCGCGGGGTGGCCGATTCTTGCCCGGCTTCAACATGGCGTCGATCTTGGAAACGGATTCAAGTGTCACGCAATCGCGCAGCGCCTTGCCGACGAAGCCGTCAAGATCGTAGGCGTCGAAATCGGGGTTTTCGAAATGCGCGTGTGTGATTGTGCCGTTTTGGTCGACAAGGAATACAATATCGGTTCCCAGCCCGATCAGCGAGACCAGCCCCTGAGCCTCGAGTGTATTACGAAATTCACCCGCGACCTCAATGCCTTGCTGTCCGCTGTTAGGGGCGCGTGGGGTCATGGACTTTGCCAATCAATCCTTTTTTGCTTGGCGTTCTGCAGGTTGCGAACCGAGGGCGGGACGAATTTCATTTTTTCCAAATTGTTGAAACTGTCGGCAATTTTAACCGCTGAATACGCAGTATCGCAAACGCAGTCAATCCCCATTTCCACAAGGATATCAACGGAATCCAGCGCTGCAATGCCGCCTGCAATCAAAGGTTGATTTTTGGCTGGTCGATGCAACCTTATATCGGCTATCAACTGGCTTACCTGCGGTCTGAGGCGGATATTGCTCCACCCGATGCAAACCGCGTCCGCTCTTTTCACCACGTCGGCGACCTGCGCATGCATCACTTGGTCGTGTGAAAGGACCTGATGATGCCATCCGAATGCCTGGAAAAACGCCCCTGTCAAATATGACATGAGGCTGTGCTGTTCGTCCCGGGGCATCAGTATTGCCGCGAACGGCTGGGCCTGCGCGCTGCTCCGGCCGGCGGCCTGTATGGACAAAGCTTGTGCAAGGTCCTGAAGCCGGGTCGAGGCAATGGTGACATCGATGAAGCTGGATGCGTCCTCTGTCCATTCCCTGCCAAGCTGCCGCGCGACCGCTTCCACCGCGAGGACCTTGACCGGAGGCGGCGAATGTGCGGGCAACGCTCTTTCCAGGCAGGAAAGCAAATGGTCCAGCCGCGTGCCAGGTTGAAGGACAAGCTCGCGGAGCGCGTTGATTGCCGGTTGATATCGGGGATGGATCTCGAGGCCCGTGTCCAGGTCAACAGACAATTGATCAGCCGTCATCGCTGCCACCGGCCCTTCGATAAGGTGACGAAGCTTGTCTTTCTCGCCCCTGTGTAAACGGTTTCGTTTCAGCACCGGTATGTCGCGCGCGAGAGGAGCGCCATCGCAGGTGTCAGTTTTGGACTGTTCGCTCCCGTCACCCGAGGGGGAACCAAATGTGCCGGTTATCCTCACTTTGCATCGGGCCTCCCTAACCGTTGCTATCGCGGCATGCGCGCGAGTGGGTCTCTCGGCTGCCGCAACTGCGAGCCGCTCTAGCATGACTCTGTTATGAGTGAGTGTAAATAAAAATATACGTCATGTTTAGTTGACACTTTTGCACCTGTAGCGTTACGCTTTCCTATCTGCCGGACCCTGATCTCTGGGTTCGCGGGGAGGAACAAATGTCGTTAGGCGAACCAGGGAATACGGGAAAGGCCTTCGCGCTTTACACCGAGCAGGAGCGGAAGCGTCGCGACACGAGCATCTGGACGCTGGTGCAGGGAATTCTGGCGCCGGTCCAGTTTCTTGTCTTCCTGATCAGTCTCGGATTGATCCTGTACTTCCTGACAACAGGCAGCGGGCAAGGACCTGCAGAGATCTCCGTCGTGATCAAGACGCTGACGCTTTATGCCATCATGATAACGGGCTCGATATGGGAAAAGCATGTCTTCGGCTGCTACCTGTTTGCACGCCCGTTCTTTTGGGAAGATGTCTTTTCGATTCTGGTTCTCGCGCTGCACACCGCTTATCTAGTCGCGCTCTTCGGCACATTGCTCGCACCCGCTCCCCTGATGTGGCTCGCGCTTGCCGCCTATGCGGCCTACGTCGTGAATGCAGGTCAGTTTGTCTGGAAACTGCGGCTGGCCCGCTTGGACCAGGTCTCCCGCGACACCGGCAATAACCGGCGGGACCCGGAGGCTCCGGGCCAACTTCAAGCCGCGGGGTTGGTCCAATGAACCAGCCCTTCCGATCCGGATGCAGCGGGGCTGCCCCCATACGGGAACGGGGACAGCACGAGGTTTTCTGCGGGCTGACGTCGATCATCTGGCTCCACCGGAAGGTCCAGGATGCTTTTTTCCTGATTGTCGGCTCCAGAACCTGTGCCCACCTGATGCAATCGGCTGCCGGCGTGATGATCTTTTCCGAACCGCGCTTTGCGACCGCGATCATGGAAGAGCGGGATCTGGCCGGTATGGCCGACATGCATGACGAACTCGACGGCGTTGTGGAGAAACTGCTGGCGCGGCGGCCGGATATCAAGATGCTCGTACTGGTCGGCTCCTGTCCTTCTGAGGTGATCAAGTTCGACCTCGGCAAAGCCGCCGAGCGTCTCAATCGTCACTATGCTCCGCAACACCGGGTAATCTGTTATTCCGGAAGCGGCATCGAAACCACCTTCACGCAGGGCGAAGACAATTTCCTGGCGGCGCTGGTGCGCGATGCGCCTGCCTCCGGTACGGCGACTGTTGCTGCACCGCTTGTTGTCGCCGGTTGCCTGCCCGATGTCGTTGAAGACCAGTTCCAGCGTCTGTTCGGAAACCTTGGAATTGAAGATGTCCACTTCCTGCCCGGCAGAACATGCGAGGAAATGCCCGTTGTCGATGCGTCCACGCGCTATGTGCTGGCGCAGCCCTATCTTGGCGCAACGGCACAGGCTCTGGAGTCGCGCGGTGCACGCAGGATCAACGCCATATTTCCGCTCGGAGAAGAGGGAACCACGTCGTGGCTGAAGGCAATCGCCGATGCGTTTGACGTCTCCGATCAGCGTTTCGAGGCGGTGATCGAAGCGCCGCGCAACCGGGCCCGGGCGGCGCTCGAGCATTACCGGCACATGCTGCACGGAAAGCGCATTTTCCTGTTCCCTGACAGTCAGCTCGAACCCTCGCTGGCCCGGTTTCTGTCCCGCGAAATCGGCGCGGATATCATTGAGGTCGGCAGCCCCTACCTGCATCGCGAACATGTTGCGGGCGAACTTGCGCTTTTGCCGCCCGGCGTTGCGCTGTCCGAAGGGCAGGACGTCGACCTTCAAACCGACCGCTGCCGCGCGGCCGACCCGGATCTGATCGTCTGCGGCATGGGGCTCGCCAATCCGTTCGAGGCAGAAGGCCGGCTGACGAAGTGGTCGATCGAATTCGCCTTCACCCCGATCCAGGGATATGAGCAGGCCGGCGACCTGGCCGAACTCTTTGCGCGGCCGCTCGTGCGCAGCAATGCCCTGAGCGGACAGTCCGCACAAGCGGGAGGTGCGTCATGCAGCTGAGCATGTGGACCTATGAAGGCCCGCCGCATGTCGGTGCGATGCGTATTGCAGCGTCCATGCAAGGCTTGCACTACGTTCTGCATGCTCCCCAGGGAGACACCTATGCCGATCTTCTGTTCACGATGATCGAGCGGCGGCAATCGCGTCCTCCCGTAACCTATACCACCTTCCAGGCGCGCGATCTCGGCGCGTCGACGGCAGATGTCTTCAAGGCTTCCTGCCACGATGCCGTCGAACGTTTCCGGCCCGATGCGGTGCTGGTCGGCGCCTCCTGCACCGCCGAATTGCTGCAGGACGACCCGGGCGGTCTCGCCAAGACGCT
>JBCDEN010000735.1:0-2332 GCA_039179715.1 Pseudomonadota bacterium | reverse complement strand
GGCGACATTCACACCCTTCAGGAGCAGATCCGCGCGGAACGCCGGTCCGCACTCAGCGCGTTCAAGGACGCGGTCCACTCCGGCAGTTTTCCGGCTCAAGAGGAAACGGCCGGCATCGACGATCAGGCCCTCGGCGCGTTTCTCGACCGCATCACACGAGAAGACGGCACATAGGCCTGATCGTCGATGCCGGCCGTTTCCTCTTGAGCCGGAAAACTGCCGGAGTGGACCGCGTCCTTGAACGCGCTGAGTGCGGACCGGCGTTCCGCGCGGATCTGCTCCTGAAGGGTGTGAATGTCGCCGAAGGCTCTTGCATGCCTTGGGCGAGCGGTGCCTTCCCCGCAAATGTCGTTCTGGAACAGGTAGATAACGTCACCGCCGCTTCCCGAACCAAGAGACATTGTGACCAGCGATGTGCGGCGGCTGATTTCTTCCATGACCGGGGCCGGAATGACTTCCGCCTCGACGGAGAATGCGCCCGCGTCTTCCATCCGGCGGAATGCATTCCAAAGCTCCATTGCTTCGTCTGCCGTCCGTCCGATCGCGCGCAATCCGCCATGCCAGCCTGATCGGCGCGGAACCAGCCCGAGATGGCACATGACCGGGATCTGCTCTTTGGCCAAAAGCTCCACGATATGAGGCCCGCGCGCCGTATAGACCGAATCCGCGCCGTCCTTCATGGCTTTGAAGGCGGCATTGAGGACATCGGCTTCGGTCGGGAAATCAGGCAGCGCGACAGCAGCAGTGAAAAAGAGATGAGGGGCACCTTCGCGCGCAGCCTTCGTATTCTGGGCGTTGCCCATGATCAGGTCGATGCCGGCATCGGCAGCCGCCGCAGCTTCCTCTAAGGAATTTGCCGTCGTCTGTGTCAGCTTCCGCTTTCCCTTGCATGCACGAAGGTCTGCGGCGGTGTAGTTGCGGAGCGAGAATCTCGCGTCCCAATCGTAAATGCGTTTCATGGCGTCCTGTCCGGCATGATCTTGAATCTCGCTATGGCAGCTTAACAGGGTTGAGCCGCATTTTGTCACGCGGGCGCGCGAACCGGCCAAGGGTGAATTGATTTTTCCGGCCATCTCTATACAAAATTGGCCATGTCCTTTGACCAGGCCGACCCCGTCCGGATCGTCATTCTTGTTACGCCGCATTTCAACGTGTCGGCGACGACCTCGTTTATCGATCCGTTTCGGGTTGCCAATTATCTCACGGGAACGGCCAGCTTTTCCTGGACCGTCGTTTCCGACCGTGGCGGCCCGGTTTCCTCGAGCAGCGGATTGAGCATCGACACCAAGGCCGTTTCGGATCTCGGCGCGGTGAAACCGGACCTGGTCCTTGTCAGCACGAGCTGGACGCCCGAACGTCATTACACGGACCTCGTTCTTGGACCGCTAAAGAAATGGGCGCGGGGCGGTGCGACTGTCGGTGGGCTCGATACGGGGGCGTTCGTGATTGCGAAGGCGGGTCTGCTGGCGGGCAAGGCCGCGACCGTACACTACGAGCATATGGATGCCCTGATCGAAGTCGCTCCCGACACAACGGTCTGCGAGGACCTTTACGTGATAGATGACCGGATCTTCACCTGTTGCGGCGGCTCGGCATCCACAGATCTGGCGCTCTACTTCCTGCGCACCCATTCGGGCGTGAGCCTTGCCAATGCTGCCTCACGGTATCTGTTTCATCATCACGTGCGCGGCGAAGGACACTCGCAAAATCCGAAAAGGATCGAGCCGATGGGATATGCGACACCGGGCACCGTCAGGCGGGCAATCGACCTGATGGAGCAGCATCTTGAGGATCCTCTTTCCATTCCGGACATCTGTGATCAGCTTGGCGTGTCGCAACGCCAGCTCAGCCGGCTTTTCAAGCATTATGTGCGCCGGTCACCGGTCGAATATTACCGCGATATCCGGCTCGACCGGGCGCGTGGGCTGGTGACACAAACGGAAATGAAGCTCAGCGAAATCGCCGCCGCGTCCGGTTTCAACAGCCAGGTGCATTTCAGCCGGTCCTACAAGACGCGTTTCGGACTGTCCCCCGGAAGCGACCGTATCGAAGGCCGGGTCCCCTTCGAGTTTCGGGCCTGGCCCATGCACAGTCCCAGGCCGCGCAGTTCCGAAACGGAATAGCCAGCTTCGAGCCGGTGACCGGGCAGGTGTGCGCGAACTTGCCTTCGCAGAACGGTTACCCGGTAACGGAGGCTCTCTTTTTGCGCAGATAGTGCCTTGCGGCCTTCGCCCTGTTGCCGCAGCTCTCCATGCTGCACCAGGTCCGCCTGCTGTTCTTGGTTTCATCAATGAAGAGCCAGCCTCAAGATGTGTCCGGGTGACAATTGTGG
>JBCDEN010000298.1:0-5733 GCA_039179715.1 Pseudomonadota bacterium | reverse complement strand
GCGGTTCGACCGGGACATGAAGGACATTTACGACCTCCCCGCCGAGATCCCCGAGCTGGTTGCCTCGCGCATCGCATCCGAACTGGGCATGACCGAACAGCGCAAGGCGGAGCGCCGTCCCCGGAAGAACCTCGGGGGCGGCGCTCCGCCTTGCGCTGTTCGGTCATGCCGAGTTCGGACTCGATGCGCGAGGCCACCAGTTCGGTGATCTCGTCCTGCAGGTCGAAAATGTCCTTCATGTCCCGGTCGAACCGCTCCGACCAGACGCTGTTCTCCGTGCCTGCGTCAACCAGCTGAACGGTGATCCGGACACGCTGTCCCGCTTTGCGGACGCTGCCGGTGACGATGTAGCTTGCACCGAGCTTCTCGCCGATCACCCGGATGCCGTCCGCCGAATTGCGGAAGGAGAAGGTGGAATTGCGGGCAATCACCGTGAGCCAGCGGTTCTTGGAAAGCGCCGTCGTGATGTCTTCGGTAATGCCGTCGGCAAGATAGTCTTCCGAGGGTTCGGTGTTCAGATTGATGAATGGCAGGATGGCGACCGACGGTTTCATTGTCGCCATCTTGTAGGTCATCGCTTCGGGCACCGGAACGCCGTTTGGCGCCGTTTGTTTCTCTTGCTTCGTGAGCTCTGCGACAAAGCGGAAACCGCGTCCGTGGATCGTGCGAATGGTGTGCTGTGCGGTGCCGTCGTCACCCAGGACCTTCCGCGCCATCTTGATCTGGCTGCTGAGTGCGGAATCGGACACGAACCGTTCACCCCATAGCCTGGAAAAGATCTCTTCCTTCGTGACCGTGCGTTCGCTGTTCCTGGCCAGATAGGAAACGAGGTCGAACACCTGTGGTTCAACCGCGACCGGTGTGCCGTTGCGTCGAAGCTCAAAGCGGTCCGGATCGAGTTCAAAGTCTCCGAAACGGAGTGTGTCCGGCGATGTTTTCCTGTCAGAAAGATCAACGCTATAGGCCTCGATCGGCCTGCTGATGTTCTTCACGCGCTGCTCCCCGAGGGGGGTGAATTCGGCCGGAACACGTCCGCCGATGTGATCGAAGACCTGCTTTGAAAGCACTATGCCACCCGGCTGCGCCAATGATTCAAGACGCGCGGCGACGTTGACGCCGTCACCGTAGATGTCCTCGCCCTCGGCAATGACATCGCCAAGGTGGATGCCGATCCGGTAGTGAAGCTGGCTTTCTCCGCCCGGGCCGGTGTTCTTTTCTGCAAGGTCTTTTTGTATCTTGATCGCGCACTGGAGTGCGCTGACGACGCTTGAGAATTCCAGGAGGGCGCCGTCTCCCATGGTTTTGACGATGCGTCCGGAGTGACGGGCAACTGACGGTTCCAGTACGGAGTCGCGGATCCCGTTCAAATGGCGCAGCGTCTTTTCCTCGTCGCGCTCCATCATGCGGCTGTAGCCAACCACATCCATCGCAACGATCGTTATCAGCTTTCGTTCCATGTTCCGCGCTCTCAAGTGCCGCTCTGCGGCCGTGATCCAAGTCTCCGGATGATTTCCAGTTTTTCCGTCGCTGTGCTGCCCTGTGCCAATAAACAGAGCTCTCTTAGATTGTGAGTGCGTCAAGACTTCCACGTGATATTACGTAAAGTCAAACGGTACCCAATCTTCAAACGAACCGGGGCCGGATCCCAACTAATTGCCGAAATCCTCAAAAAGACCTGTCGACAGATATCGTTCGGAGCCACTCGGCAGAACGGTCACAACCGTCCGGCCTTTCATCTGCTCACGCCCGGCAACGTTCAAGGCACACACCATGGCGGCTCCGGATGAAATGCCTCCAGGGATGCCTTCGTTCAACGCCAGCGACCGCGCAGTTTCCGTCGCGCTTTCCTTGCTGACGGTCATGACTTCGTCGATGAGATGCGTGTCGAGTACGTCGGGGACAAACCCGGCTCCGATGCCCTGTATGCCGTGCGGATTGTGCGTTCCACCGGAGAGAACCGGGCTGTCTTCAGGCTCGACAGCGATGATGCTGATTTCGGGGTTGCGCGCCTTGAGGACGTCCGCAACGCCTGTCAGCGTTCCTCCGGTGCCGACGCCCATGACAACGGCATCGACCACGCCGTTGGTGTCTTTCCAGATTTCTTCAGCTGTGGTCCTGCGATGAACGTCCGGATTTGCCGGGTTGACGAATTGCCCGGGCATGACGGCACCTTGCGTCCGGGAGACGATTTCGTTCGCCTTGTGGATGGCCGCGCTCATTCCGCCGTCGCGGGGCGTGAGGACAAGTTCGGCACCGAACACTTTCATCATCTTGCGCCGCTCTAGCGAAAAACCGTCCGGCATGGTCAGGATGCAGCGGTAGCCCTTGGCAGCGCATGCAAACGCAAGCCCGATGCCGGTGTTGCCGGATGTCGGTTCGACAATAACGCTGCCCGGTCCAATCGTGCCCTCGGCTTCCATTGCCTCAATCAACGCTACGGCGATCCTGTCCTTGACGCTGGCAACCGGGTTGAAGAATTCCAGCTTGGCGAGAAGCTCGGCCTTACATCCGGCCTCGGCGGCCAGACGCCCGATCCGGACGAGCGGGGTGTTGCCGATGGTTTCCAAAATGTTGCTGTAGACGCGGCCCCGTCCGGGCTTGTCGAACGTTAGACGGGATCCTGGATGAGGGTGCATATCTGTTTCCTTCTGGCCGCGCAGGGCGGATCTGTTTGCGCAGATCGCGTAAGAGAACCTTTCCGTCCGAAGGTTTCTGTCTGCCTCAGTGTCTTGTGGATGCGACCCTGCAAAAGTAATGCAACGCGGGCCTGCGTGCTTGGGGCTCTCATGGGGAGAATCTGGAGATTTCATGAAGAGGGGCAAAATCCCGGAATTCAACGGATTTTCGGTCGATGTTCACACCCGGACAGGACGACACTTCGTATACGTAATTTATCCGGCAATAAACGCCTGTGGATCGCACCCGGAGCCAGTGGTTGCAATCGCCTGCAATGGCTTTATTGAAGGGGTCGAAAGATGATTTCCTTAACGTCAGACGCGTTGCGATTGCCGCCTTGCGGGGCTGGAGCCTCACAGTTGCCGCTCTCCCCGAAAGGTGAACCTTGATTTGAATAGTCCGTCTTCTGCCGCCCAAAACCGCAATCTTGGGATTGCGAGTGCCGTCGGGGTCCTGTTCATCTGGTCAGGCTTCATCGTGTTTTCGCGTGCCGGCGTGACGACAAGCCTCACCCCGGCCGACATAACAGGCCTCAGGTTTCTGGTTGCCGGCGCGATCACGCTTCCCTTTGCCATCAAGTGGTGGCCGCGCAATCTGCCGTTTCACGCCGTCGCGCTGATGTCGCTGTGCGGCCCGGGTGCCATCTATTCGATGCTGATGTATTGGGGCTTGAGCGAGGCGTCCGCAGCCTATGCAGGCGTGTTCGCCAATGGAGCGCTACCCGTTTTCACAGCGGCACTGGTTGCGGTGTTCGCGGCCAGTCTGCCGGACCGGCTGCAGGTCATCGGCATTGCCGTTATCGTGGCCGGGGCGGTGCTGCTCGGAAGCGCCGGGTTTCTTCAGGGCGGGAAAAACGTGGCCGTCGGTATCGGCCTGTTCCTGTGCGCGTCGGCGGTGCTTTCGATCTATATCTTCGGTGTGCGCCAATGGCAGGTGACACCGCGGCAGGCGCTGGTTCTGGTGAATGTCCCCAATGCGCTTGTCTTCGTGCCGGTGTGGCTGCTTTTTCTGCCGTCCGGCCTCGGCGACGCCAGCCTTTCAACCATCGTGTTCCAGGCCGCCTATCAGGGTCTCGGACCCGGTTTTGTTGCCGTGATCCTGTTCGCACTGGCGGCCACGCATCTCGGGCCGACGGCAACGGCCGGGTTTTCGGCCGCCGTTCCGGCCACTGCTGCCGTTCTGGCGATCCCGGTTCTCGGGGAAGAGCCCGGTCTTCAGGAGTGGATCGGCATCGGCATCGTTACCATCGGCCTGTCATTGCTGATCGTGAAACGCAGCTAGGCCGATGCATCGTGATGCGCGCTCAGCGGCGTTCGATCAGATCCCACTTGTTGCCGAAAGGATCGCGGAAGACTGCGACCTTGCCATAAATCTCCGCACGCGGGTTTTCCAGGAATTCGACGCTGTGCGCAAGCATCTGCTCGTGGTCACGGTCGAAATTATCCGTATGCAGGAACAGGAACACGCGGCCGCCGGCCTGATTGCCGACCGCGTCTGCCTGATCATCATCACCCGCCTTTGCGAGCAAAAGCCGGGTTTCCTTGCTGCCCTTCGGGGCGACCAGCACCCAGCGTTTGGTTTCGGACAGGTGGGTGTCTTCGACAAGGTCAAAACCGAGCTTTTCGACATAGAAGGCGATGGCGTCATCGTAGTCGGGGACGAGAAGCGCAATCGCACCAATGGTCTGCTGCATCTGCCTATTGCGCCTTGCGGTAGACGGAGGTGTTGGTGAAGCTGGCGACATCAACGAGATGGACGGTCTGCGTTACGGTCAGCGTCCGTCCGTCCTCGGACAGTTCCCGGTCCGCCTTCATGATCGTCAGACCGCCGCGGCGGGCTTCGGAGACCAGATTCCGGTCGCCCTGGAACACCAACCGCATCGCATCGACAAGCCCGCTCTTGCCGAGCTTGACTTCCGGGCCGTCGGGCACGGCCTCGAACGTATCGGTGCTCTCTTCACCTTCGGCGGAAATCTGGTTCATGGTGAAGGACACCATGCCGAAATTGTCCTCGATCCGGAGCGTGGCGCTTTGCGGCGGTTCACCCTGGTCGAATTCGCTCTCATCGGAGTCCAGCATCCAGGTGCCGAGGAAAGGTGCGATTTTATCGTCGATCATGTGAGCAGCCATGGCTCCGTGTGACTGAGTGCCGGTGATGTTGTCGGCGGCAACAAACTTGCCAACGTCTTCCCGGACGCGGCATTGCGAAGATCCGGGACCGGAGAGCCGAAAGTGCCGGGTGCTCCGATCCCGACTCGCCTTGCTCGCGGCCGGGATGACGATCAGAAGCGTTTCCGGTAATTCGATCGCCCACGGGATACCCGCAGGCGGTCGTTATTGCAATCGCGCCGCCCTATCAGGCGCTGAGCGCGTTCAGTTCCGCGAGGATGACATCGCCCATTTCGGACGTGGTGACGACCGTGTCGCCGTCCTTGGCGATGTCCTTGGTGCGAATGCCCTTTTCCAGTGCCGCCTCGATTGCCTTTTCAACCTTGTTCGCAGCGTCCACCTCCTCGAAAGAATAGCGCAGCGCCATTGCGAAACTGGCGATCATGGCGATCGGGTTGGCAGCGCCGGTACCGGCAATGTCCGGCGCGGAGCCGTGAACCGGTTCGTAGAGCGCCTTGCGCTTGCCGGTGACCGGATCCGGTGCGCCGAGCGAGGCCGACGGCAGCATGCCGAGCGAACCGGTCAGCATCGCGGCCACGTCGGACAGCATGTCGCCGAACAGGTTGTCGGTGACGATGACGTCGAACTGCTTGGGCCAGCGGACGAGCTGCATGCCGCCGGCATCGGCCAGCATGTGGTCCAGTTCGACATCCTCATAGCCGTTCTTGTGCGTGTCGGTGACAACCTCGTTCCACAGGACGCCGGACTTCATCACGTTCCGCTTTTCCATGGACGTGACCTTGTTGTTGCGCGTGCGGGCAAGCTCAAACGCGACCTTGGAAATGCGCTCTATCTCGTAGGTGTCGTAAACCTGGGTGTCGACACCGCGCTTCTGGCCGTTGCCGAGATCCGTGATTTCCTTCGGCTCGCCGAAATAGACGCCGCCGGT
>JBCDEN010000501.1:0-3788 GCA_039179715.1 Pseudomonadota bacterium | reverse complement strand
GTCGGCGATAACGGAGCCGGCAAATCGACCCTGATCAAAATCCTTACGGGTGTCTACCAGCCGACCGAAGGCGAAATCTTCGTCGGCGGCAAGCAACTCGTCATGAACAGCCATTCGGATGCGATCCATGAGGGTATCGACGCGGTCTATCAGACGCTCGCCCTTGCCGATCATCTCGACCCGGCGTCGAACATGTTTCTCGGCAACGAGCTGACACGCTCGTTTCTGGGCATCACGGTGCTCGACAACAAGCGGATGCGGTCGGAAACGGAACGTGTCCTGTTCGAACGTCTCGGTGTCCGGCTTCGCTCGCTCGATGTTCCCACGTCAAGCCTGTCGGGAGGCCAGCGGCAGGCGGTCGCGATTGCGCGAGCGGTCTATCACGAGGGCCTCAGGGTCCTCGTGATGGACGAGCCAACGGCAGCGCTCGGACCGCAGGAGACCGCCAGGACCCTGAAACTCATCAAGGCTCTGAAGGCGCAAGGCCTTGCCGTCATCCTGATTTCCCATTCGCTCGACGACGTCTTCGAAGTCGCGGATCGGGTTCATGTTCAAAGGCGCGGCAGATGCGCCGGTGTCGTTCACGTTTCGCAAAGCTCGCAGCAGGACGTTCTCGCCCTGATCGTGGGTGCGGAAGAAGCGGCATAAGGGGGAAAAGATGACAACGGCAGCACAGTCAAACGGACCGACGCGGTTTTCCGACAGGATCGAACCGTTCCTGGCGATCATCGGCCCCATGGTGATGATCCTCGCCATTCTCCTGTTCATGGGGGTCGCGGAACCGGCGCGCTACTTCCGGCTTTCGAACCTCAATCTCATTCTGCTGGACGCGGCGCTCTACATGCCGATGGCCATGGCGATGACCTTTGTCATCACGCAGCGCGGGATCGATCTGTCGATCGGCTCGGTTGCCGCGCTGACGTCGATCATCATGGCGTTTCTGATCAAGCAATACGGATTTTCCGCGCCCGTTGCGATCATAATCGCACTCCTGCTTGGCGCGATCTTCGGACTGATCAACGGTCTGGTCATCACCAAGTTCAAAGTTCCTGACCTGATCGGCACGCTCGCGATGGATCTGGTCTATCGCGGTTTTGCCCTCGTGATTGCCAAGGGGCTGGTGCTTGCGCGCTTCCCGGAAATCATGACCGAGATCGGCCGCGGCCAGATCCCGGGTTTCATTCCGGTTCCCGTGGTGATCGGCCTTCTGACGATGGCACTCGGCTACTGGCTCTTGAAGAAGACCTATTTCGGGCGGTACACGGTGGCGATCGGTTCCAATCCGGAAGCGGCGGAGATGACCGGCATCGCGGTCGACCGCTACAAGATCTATGCCTATGTGCTGATGGGTGCCTGCGCCGCGCTGGCCGGTGTCATGCTGACCGGCAAACTCAACGCCATCCAGGCAACGTCCGCACCCTATTTCAACCTGCACGTCATTGCCGCCGTCGTGGTCGGCGGAACGTCGCTCTTTGGCGGACGCGCCTCGATGCTCGGATCGCTCGCAGGGGTGCTGCTCCTGTCGATGATGATCAATGCCCTGGTCACACTCAGGATCGAGTTCTTCTGGCAGTCGGTCGCATCCGGCGTGGTGATCGTGTCTTCGGTCGCGCTTTACACCTGGCTGCAGAAAAAGGACCGGGACGGCGCCAAGAGCATTCTGGATGCGTTGAAGACACCGGAAAGCGTCAGGCTGCTGCGCCTGTCCGGGGGTCTGATCGCCGCACTTGCACTTCTTCTTCTGATTGGAACTCTGTTCGCTGGCGCGCGTGTTGCCAGTGGCTGAGTTCCCATATCGCGGACTTCATCAAAGGGAGGAATTTGAGATGAAACTGCTGAAAACTACACTTTGCGTCCTGCTTCTTACCGGCACGAGCGCTCTTGCTCAGGGTAATCTGCCGCTCAAGGAACTGCCGGGTCATGCCGACAGGGACTACTGGGTGCCGGGCGAGGTGAATGCTGAAGGCAAGCTGGAAGCCCTGCAGGCGGTTGTCGGCTCCGAAGGCGTCAAGTTCTCCGGAACCCAGGACAAGCCGGTCGAGATCGCACTGATCTACCCGTCTGCCGACACGTCGGATTTCTGGGCCCGCAACTATCTTGCCCTGACAAAGCGTCTTGAGGAACTCGGGATCGAGTTCAACACGACAGAGTTTGCCAGCCGTCAGATCGAGCATTCGCTGCAGTCGACCTATGCGAACCAGGTTCTTCAGGATGGCGACATTTACGACTACATCATCTTCGGCCCGTCGGAACTTGCCATCCAGGCGGACAACATCGACAAGCTGGCCGGCAATGACGAATTCAAGACCTATGTGTGGGCGTTCCACACCCCGCTCAAGGACCTGAAGAACCAGCCGGATGTCTGGTTCGACTTCTCGTCGGCAGCCGGTGCACTGACCATGTGCGACTACATGCTCGAGCGGCTCGGCAACGGCGTCACCATGGCCATGAACCGGGGTATTCCCGGTATCACGGACAACCAGCGTTCGGGCGACTTCAAGGACTGCGTCATGGAGAAAGGCGACTGGAAAGTCGCTTACGAACACTATGGCGAATATCAGCGCGAAGGTGGCTTTGAGGGCACCAGCCTGATCCTGCAGGCCTATCCGGAAGCCACGATCATCCATAATGCCAACACCGCCATGGCGATGGGCAGCGTTGAAGCGCAGATCGCTGTCGGCAAGGAAAAGGAAGTCTTCTCCACCGGATGGGGTGGCACCGGTCTTGAGCTGGATGCGATCCGCCGTGGTGAGTTGGATGCGACCCCGATGCGGATGGGCGATGATGTCGGCGCGGCAACTGCCGAAGCGATCAAGGCCGATCTTGAGGGCAGGTCCGAAGAACTGCCGCTGGTCTTCCTTGGCCGGATCACCGTTGCTCATGACCAGATGAGCGCGGAAGAACTTGACGCCCTGCAGACGGAAGCCTTCCGGTTCTCCGGCGTGGGCGCGCTTGAGCGCTAAAAGGTGAGCGCGTTCCGCCGGAGGTCAGCCCGTCTGACCTAACGGATTGATCGGACGTGCAAAATGGAGCGCTACCGGTATACTCCTCGCCGGTAGCGCGACTTTCTTTGAGCCTGGGGCTCTGAACGGGGATTTCGATTTGGCAAGGGACGGTGCAAAACAGGGTCCGGTGACCATGCGCGATGTCGCACGGGCCGCGGGCGTCTCCCGCATGACCGTCTCGCGGGCCTTGCGCAAGGACAGCCCCGTCTCGCTGAAGACGCGTGAACATATTCTGAAAGTGGTCCGGGACATGAATTATGTACCCGACCAGATGGCCGGCAGCCTGACAACGCGCAAGTCCGGTTTTGTCGCGACACTTCTTCCTTCTCTGAACAACCTTCACTTTGCCCTGACGGTTCAGTCCCTTACCGAAGAACTTGAAGAGATCGGTTTGCAGATCCTGCTCGGGCACACCGACTATTCCGCGGAGCGGGAGGAAGAAATTCTGGAAGCGATGCTGCGCCGGCGGCCGGAGGCGATCGTTCTGTCCTATGACGGCCATACAACGCGGACCGCTGATCTGATGCGCGAGGCAAATGTTCCTGTCATCGAGATCTGGGAAACGCCTGAGAACCCGATTGGGCACACGGTTGGATTTTCCAATTTCGAAGCGGCCCGCCAAATGACGGAGCAGCTCATTGGACTGGGCTATGAGCGGATCGCTTTTCTGGGCGAGGGGCAGGACGACTGGACACGCGGCGCCGCCAGGCGGAACGGATATCTTCAGGCCATGCGTGAGGCGGGCCTGTCGTCACATCGCATGATCCAGTACGGCATTCCCCC
>JBCDEN010000720.1:0-2400 GCA_039179715.1 Pseudomonadota bacterium | reverse complement strand
TTCCCAATCTCAAAGAGAAGAAGAACTCACTTCCCTTCCCTTCCTCACTTTCAAGCTTCAGCTCTCCGCCCATAAGACTGACCAGATTCTTACTAATGGTCAAGCCCAGCCCAGAGCCGGGAATTTGGGCTTTACGATCCGGAACAGGAAAAGAGCAACTGCGGCGTTGGTTTTATAACACGCAAGGATGGCCGGCAGACACATGACGTTCTGCGCATGGGCCACGAGGCTTTGTGCGCAGTGCCTCATCGCGGCGGTATGTCCTCCGAAGGCGTTGGCGATGGCGCCGGCGTTTCGATCGATCTGTCTGAAAATTTCTTTCGTCACCTGACACGGCGCAACGATCTGAAGCTTGGAGAATTCGGCGTCGGCAATTTCTTCCTGCCGAATGATACCGGACAGCACGAAACCGCAGAAAAACTGATCGAATGTGTTCTTCGCGAGCACGGCTTTCAAATCCTGCTGAAGCGCGACGTGCCGGTTGACAACTCGGCGCTGAGGCCAAGGGCCGCAACACATCAGCTTTCAATCAGGCAGTGGGTTTTCGAACCGTCGGAAGGCGCTGCGCGGCGCGCCATGCCGGATCGCGATATTCACCGCGTTCTCCTCGCGATCGAGGCCGAAGCTTATACGAATGCGGATCTGGAGGGGCTTTACCCGCTCTCGCTCAGCGCCAGGACACAGGTGCTAAAGGGTCGTCTCAATTCCTACGAACTGATCCCTTACTTCACCGACCTGCGCGATCCGGAACATCAGGTCCACACCCTTTATTTTCACACGCGCTTTTCCACCAACACCGATCCGCATCCGAGCATGGCACAGCCTTTCCGGCTGATGGCCCATAATGGCGAGCTGAACACGGACAAGAAGAACCGGCTTTCCGAAACTGCGGTCGCACGCGCGAAGAACGCCAGCATCATCCGCCCGAAGGGACAATCGGACAGCTGCCGGCTTGACCAGACCCTGCAGAGCCGTGTGATCGAGGATGATATGGACCTCGTCACCGCGGTTGTATCCATGATGCCGCCCGCATGGGAAAACGACACGTCCATGTCGGACGATGTGCGGGCGATGCTGGAATACTTTTCCCTGTACGAAGAAAAGAACGACGGCCCGGCAGCCCTTATTTTCGGAAACGGCTCCATCGTTGGAGCCCGGCTGGACCGGCTTGGCCTGCGACCTCTCAGGTCCACCGAGACAACCGACTACCTGACCGTGATGTCCGAGGCAGGCCAGATCGTTTTTCCGCCGGAAGACATCGTCCATCGCGGCCGGATCGAGGCGGGGGGCATGCTCTACTATGATCATGTCGAAAAGCGCAGCTGGAGCACATCCGCGACCCTTGAGCGGCTCGCTGGCGCCACGGACTACAAGGCATTGCTTGAGAAGGCACGCATCAGGCTTTCGGATCACCGAGGGCCTGCAATCAAGGCGCCTGGCCGCCTTGTGCCGTATGAGGGCGACCTTGAACTGCAACAGCGTTACGTTGCCTATTCCCACAATCAGGAAAGCTTCAAGTTCCTGATGGACCCGATGCTTGCGACCGGTGCCGAGAAAATCTCGGCCATGGGATATGGCACGGCGATCAACGCGCTCTCTGATCAGGAAGGCGGCGTTGCCAAATACTTCTCGCAAAGGTTTGCTCAGGTCACCAATCCGCCGCTCGATTCCATTCGCGAAGCCGATGGCATGACCTTGCGCGTCGCGCTCGGAAGCAAGCCGAGCTTTTCCGATTCCAAAGGCGTCCAGATCGTTATCGACACGCCGATCCTGTCCCGGACGGACATGAAATGGCTAAGGTCCCAGGACAGCACGCCGATTTTCGTCGTTGATACACTTTATGCGTTGCCCGGGGACAGCACGGTGGCAAATGCAGATGCGATGTCGTCGGCCATAGACACCATCTGCACAAAGGTTGCCGAACATGTCGCAGAAGTTGGCGGCATCATCATCCTGAGCGACCGGCAGGTGTCGTCCGGTCGGGCGGCTTTGCCGATGGCTCTTGTTGTTTCTGCCGTCAATCAGCGCCTGATCGAAGAAGGGTTGCGGCTGAAAGCCTCCTTCATTGTTGAAAGCGGGCAGATTTCTTCCGCGCATCATATTGCAGTCGCGCTGGGATTTGGCGCGTCAGCGGTCTATCCCCTTGCTGTTCAGCTGCGCGCGGAAGAGACCTTCCCCAACGATGCGGAAGCCGCATTCAGCCGCTTTGCGAAAGCGGCAGAAAAGTCGCTTCTCAAGACCATGGGCAAGGTCGGACTATGCACGGCGGAAAGTTACATCGGGGGGGAATTCTTTGAACCCAATTTCCTCGATACCAGCGACGCGGTGCTCAAGCGCTACTTCCCGAATGTGAAGACGCCGGTCGGTGGCGTAGGCTTCAAGACCATCGCGACCGCCGTC
>JBCDEN010000206.1:0-6686 GCA_039179715.1 Pseudomonadota bacterium | reverse complement strand
GTCGACAAATCTTGCCAGGCTCAAGCGCCCCTTGCTGACGTGATCCAGCATGATCGGAACGAGGGTCTGTACGCCGGTCATGCCGGAGGGCGAGGCCGGATAGGGCTTCTGCTTTTCTTCAAGAAGATGCGGTGCGTGGTCCGAGCCGAAAATATCGAGGATCCCCTGCTCAAGACCCCACCACAGCCGCTGCGAATGACGCGGCTCGCGGACCGGCGGGTTCATCTGAACCAGGGTTCCGAGGCGCTCATAGGCCTCGTCCGTCAGGGTCAGGTGATGCGGGGTGACTTCTATCGAGGCGACATCCTTGTGGTCGATCAGATAGTCGACCTCCTCGGCCGTCGACAGATGCAGAATGTGGATCTTCGCTCCTGTTTCGCGCGCAATCGCGACGAGGCGCTGCGTGCATTGCAGGGCTGTGGTCACGTCCCGCCAGACCGGGTGCGAACGCGGATCGCCCTCGATGCGCTCTGACTGGCGGTCCCGGAGCCGGAATTCGTCTTCCGAATGGAAGGCCGCACGGCGGCGGGTCGCGGACAGAATGTCCCGGACCCCGTCATCATCCTCGACAAGGAGGTTGCCGGTCGAGGACCCCATGAAAACCTTGATTCCGGCCGCTGCGGGAAGGCGCTCCAGCTCGGGAATGTCCTTCACGTTTTCCCGCGTGCCGCCGACCCAGAAGGCAAAGTCGCAATGCATGCGGTGATGTCCGCGCCTGACCTTGTCCGCAAGCGCGGCTTCGTCGGTTGTCAGCGGATTGGTGTTCGGCATCTCGAACACCGTTGTGACACCGCCCATGACCGCCGCGCTGGAACCCGTTTCCAGGTCTTCCTTGTGCTCGAGCCCGGGTTCGCGGAAATGCACCTGCGTATCCATGACACCCGGCAGAACATGCAGGCCCGAGCAGTCGATCAATTCTCCCGCCTGCACGGCGTCAAACGATCCGATCCCGGCGATCCGGCCATCCCGGATGGCGACATCGCGAACACCTTCCCCGTCCTGATTGACCACGGTTCCACCCTTCAGGATCAGGTCATAGGTCTCGCTCATGAAATTTCCTCCGGCTGTCTCGGGCTGCTGTCTCGCGCTCTGGCACATGCTTCTATCGGGCTTATACGCGCGCGCTAAAAAAAGAACCAGATGCGAGCAACGAAATCCCAACCTTGTCGTGCGCGGCCAAAAGGACTATTTCGCGTTGAGGGTTTGGACCCATCAATTCCCGGGAGCTTCTCGTGCCATCTGCCAAGATTGCCCATCTCACCGATCGTGCCCTCATCCGGATCTCCGGGGACGACGCACATAACTTCCTGCAGAACCTCGTGACCGCCGACATCGAGGATACGGATGCAAGCGGCGCTTCGTCCGCCGCATTGCTGACGCCGCAGGGCAAGATCCTGTTCGACTTCCTGATCTATAGAACGGATGACGGCTACCTCGCCGACGTTCCCGTGTCCGTGGCAGCGGATCTAAACAAGCGACTGACATTCTACAAGCTCAGGGCCAAAGTCGATCTGGAGCTGCTGGAAGCGGACACTGCTGTGTTTGCCGTCTGGGACGGTTCCCTGGAGATCGCCGGTGCACTTGCTGCCGTGAACGATCCCCGAACATCCTCGCTCGGCCAACGCATCGTCGCGCCCGTTTCCGCTTCAACCGGTCTGACAGATGCAGTCGAGGCGGATCTCGACGCTTATGACCGACATCGCATTGCAACAGGCGTCCCGGAGGGGCTTAAAGACTTTTCCTACTCGGATATCTTCCCGCACGATGCCGATCTCGATCAATTGGGCGGGGTTTCCTTCACGAAGGGCTGCTATGTCGGTCAGGAGGTGGTGTCACGCGTGCACCACCGCGGCACGGCGCGAAAACGTTTCGTCCTTGTTACAGGCGCTGCCGCGCTGCCTGAAATGGGAACGCAGGTAACAGCCGGTGGCAAAAGCGTCGGCGAAATCGGGTCGTCCATGGCTTTGGAAAACGGTGAAGGTGTGGGACTGGCGCTGCTTCGCCTTGACAAGGTTGCCCAGGCCAAGGAAAACGGCAGCCCGTTGACCTGCGGCGACGTCGACATCGAGGTCCGAATACCAGACTGGGCCAGTTTTTCCTTACCCGAAACGCAGACCTCGGACTGAAACCGACTGAGTTCAACAAGGAACAGAACCAATCGCCCGTCCCGACCAACCGCCCCGCGCCTGGCAGCGCATGTTGTCCGGCCGCCGTCTCAATCTGCTGGACCCCTCGCCGCTCGATGTCGAGATTTCCGACATTGCCCATGGGTTGGCGCGCGTTGCACGCTGGAACGGTCAAACCCACGGAGATCACGCCTTTTCGGTGGCGGAACACTGCCTCGTTGTCGAGGAGATCGCGCTGAAGCTGAACCCGGACCTTTCGCCGGACTGGCGTCAGGCGGTGTTGCTGCACGACGCCCCCGAATATGTCATCGGAGACATGATTTCGCCTTTCAAGGCGGTGATCGGAGAGGCCTACAAAGGCGTTGAGGAGCGCCTTCAGGTGGCGATCCACCTTCGCTTCGGATTGCCTGCCGAGATCCCCCAGATGGTCAAAAAACTGGCGAAACGGGCCGACATCATCTGCGCTTATTTCGAGGCCGTGGAACTTGCCGGTTTCGACGAGGAAGAGGCCGCGCGCATCTTCGGCAGGCCGACCGGTCTTGCATCGACCGGCAGGGGAGCCCAGCGTTACGGTCTTGAGCCCATGCCCGTCGCCCTCGCACAGGAAACGTTCCTCAAGCGCTTCGATGAGATCGAAAAACTGCGCGAAGCTGGGAACAACGGAAAAAGCAGGCACGCAAAGGCGTGACCTTCCCTGCGATTGACCCTAATTTACAAGATGAAACGATAAGTGTGATCTTCTGATGCTGCACGTGTGCTCCCTTTCGAAACTGAACGATACCGTCGCTACGACCGGCGCGAAATCCGTTGTCACGCTGATCAACGCCGAAATGGACGTTCCAACCCCCGACGGTGTTTCGCCGGACAGGCATCTCTTTCTTGCCTTCAACGACATTGTCGAACAGATCGCTGGCCTGACACCGCCCAATGAAAAGCACATTGAGGACCTTCTGGCCTTTGTTGCCGCCTGGGACAGAAGCGCGCCGCTCGTGATCCATTGCTGGGCAGGTATCAGCCGGTCGACGGCAGGAGCATATGTGACCGCGTGTGCGCTCAATCCCGAGGCCGACGAATACCACCTGGCCGCAATGCTGCGCGAGAACTCCGCTTCGGCGACCCCCAATGCCCGGCTTGTCGCCATGGCAGACAAGCTGCTGGGCCGCGACGGGCACATGATCGACGCCATACGCGGCATCGGGCGCGGTGCCAATGCCTTCGAGGGCACCCCGTTCATCATGCCACTCGATTAAGGGACCAATTGAGGGAGCGTTCATGCCGAACAGGCACGCCAGTATCGAGATCGGGTTGAACGCGGTCGTCGTGTCCGTTTCGGACGGGCTGCCGCAAATTGTTCACGTCAATGACGAGAACAACGCCGAACTCGACAGCCTGCCTTACGGCCCGTTCGATCCGATCCATCACAGGACCATCGAGATCGGCCTGAGATCCTGGGTTGAAAACCAGACCGCCCTGCGCCTGGGCTACGTGGAACAGCTCTACACGTTCGGCGACCGGGGGCGGCACCGGGTATCGGGCGACGAGGGACCCCACGTCGTGTCGGTCGGGTATCTCGCCCTCACGCGGCAGACGGCGGATTCTGAAAACACGCTGGCCAAACACAAGTCCGCCTGGCGCTCCTGGTACGACTATTTTCCCTGGGAAGACTGGCGCGACGGCAGGCCTTCCCTGCTCGATGCCGACATACTGCCCGCGCTGGAAACATGGGCGCAGGAACCGCCCCCGGAAGGAGAGCCGCCCAAACCGCTGGACCGGCAGGAGCGGGTGCGCCTGGCCTTCGGCCTGGAAGCCGCTCACTGGGACGAGGAAAGGGCCCTGGAGCGGTACGAACTGCTTTATGAAGCCGGGCTCGTACCGGAAGCAAAACGGGACGGCCGGCCGGCGGCGCTTGCGCGCAAGGACCTGCCCTATCTCGGTGTCTCCATGCGGTTCGATCACAGGCGGGTCCTGGCGACGGCGATCACGCGCCTGCGCGGCAAGCTGAAATACCGCCCTGTCATCTTCGAACTCATGCCGGAAGTGTTCACGCTGACAGAGTTGCAGACATCCGTCGAAGCCATCTCCGGACGCCACCTTCACAAGCAGAATTTCAGGCGCCTGGTTGAAAACGCCGATCTCGTCGAACCGACCGGGGCAACGTCAACGGCAACCGGAGGACGGCCGGCGGCGCTTTTCCGCTTCAGGCACCAGCTCATGAGCGAACGCCCGGCACCCGGCTTGCGGCTGGGCAACCGTTAAGACCTTCTTAAGCAATACAGATAGTAAACCGTTCGTGATCACCCCCTAACATCTTGCATCATTAACCATAAATTTGCCTGACGCAGAAAAAATTTCGCGAATACCGGTCGATTTCGCTCTTATTAACGCTCTTTCAAGGTTAAGCCTGCATCCTCATTTCCAGCGCCACTGTTTACAGAGCGTTAGTGCTTATCGCCCGGCGCATCGGGACGGTGTGAAACGAGTTGGAGTTGGCTGCGTATGTTTGGCCCTGGATCCCGCGTAGGAATGCAACTTTTCCAGAAAGTGACACAGAGCAGGATGCCGGCGCATGTCCGTCTGCGCCGCTGGAAAAGAGCGCTTGCCGCAAGCCCGCTCCTGTTTTTCGGGCTCGGCGGCTCGATCGGCGATCAGGACATTTTTGCCCTCATCAATGCCCGCCACGAGCAGTCTCCCCGTTGGATGATGGCGCTCGAGCCAGCGAACTTCACCACCAGGATCACTCCGAAACTGGCGCTGGGAACACCGGCGGTGCCGGATTACACGAGCGCGCCGGTGCTCACGCTGACATCGGCTGAAAGGGGAACCGAGGCACGCCCCCTCTATGGTATGGGCGACGTTGTCGCGAGCGCGCGACCGGTCGAGATCCCGGACGAAATCGCGACGAACAAATCCGCGAAGGGCAACAGGAAGATCACGGTTGCACCTGACCGGCATCTTGTCGACCGGGCCGCCGGCAACGTCTATGCAATGTCCAGCCTGATCTCCAACGAAAAGAAACACGAGGACTTGCCGCGGGTCGCTTTCGTCAAGCCCCAGCCGCTCGATGCAAAGGAAAGCAGCCGCCTTGCGGAGGCCGGAAAAGAAGGCCTGCTTGAGGAGGGTGGACCGCTCGACCTCCAGAAGGTGATGATGGCGAGGAATGCGGCGGCGGCCAGCTTTTCTCTCGTATCCGCCTATGCGCCGGACAGCGTGAAGGAAACCAAGGAGCCTTTCGACGCGCTCTTCGGGGCGGCCAAATACGAACAGGAACCGCCACCGGCGGAAGATCCGAACAATCCGCACTGGTGGGCGCAAAAGCCCCTGCCCCTTTCCGTCGGCTCCAAGAAGGAACAGCGTTGCCTCGCCGAAGCCATCTATTTCGAGGCGCGCGGCGAAACCGAAGAGGGCCAGGTGGCCGTCGCCCAGGTCGTTCTCAACCGGGTGAAAAACCCGTCCTATCCGAATTCGATCTGCGGTGTGGTGTACCAGAACAAGCACAAGCGCAACCGCTGCCAGTTTTCCTTTGCCTGTGACGGCATCAAGGACCGGATCTCAAGCAAGGGCGCATGGAAGACCGCGCAGCGCCTTGCGCGGGAGGTTGCCGATGGCAAGCAGTATCTGAAGATGGTCGACGCCTCGACGCATTACCATGCCACCTACGTCAATCCGCGCTGGGCAAGATCGATGGCCAAACGCGGACAGGTTGGCCTGCACATCTTCTACAAGACCTATGCCGGCGGCTGGAACTAGGATCCGTAACCTAGCCGCCGCCCGCAGTTTCAATCGTTCGTCCTGAAGACATTGGTCACCACATAGGTGGCCAGAAGCACCACGTGGAAGCCCAGCAGCGCCGCGACCTGTAACGGGTCGACGTGGGAAAACTCCAGCAATTCACTCAAGACATGGATCGATGCGATGATGACGATCGTCGACACGATCCGGTGCTTCATGCGGCGATAGGCGCGTTCGCTTTCCTTGATGAAGCCCTCGCCATAGGCGGAGGATTTCAGCTGAAACGTGTTGTAGGTGTTGTTCGCGACCATGACGACGAGGTTGGCGATGAACACCATGTCCAGCAGATTGAGGATCAGCAGGATCGTCTTCTTGCGGTCGAGGAATTCGTAGGTCGCGACCGCATCGTAGATATCGACGAAAAACGTGATCAGGAACAGCACCATGCCGACAGACAGGCCGATCAGCATCGGGATCTGTGCCAGACGTGTCAGCCGGTGTGCAAGATCAAACTCGTTTGCGCTCTCGTTCGCCGGTTTCTGCTCGCTCATCACCTAGTGCTCAATATTCCGCTTCCACAACCAGACGCTAGGGTACGGGCTCATAAATGAAGTCAATTTGGTTTGGATCGTTTTGACCAGCTGCGAGAAGCGAAAGCGCAGAAAATGTGGTTCATTTTCAAGCCTTTCGCGACGTGGCAAATGGCCAAAACGGCCAAATCCGAGGGACGGCGAAATGGCTGTACCTCGCAGCGTCACCGCGTTTGACCGGGCAAAAAGCCCGCTCTGCACACGCTTCCTCTCGAGATTTTGCCATTTCTGCCGCCAAATC
>JBCDEN010000775.1:0-2137 GCA_039179715.1 Pseudomonadota bacterium | reverse complement strand
GGCCCACAAGGGTTCGATCGCGCCGAAAGGCCGGCTTGGCGCGCTGACACGCGACCGTTCCCTGGAAAGGTCGATAACGGCATTCGGGCGGCCGCTCTGATCGCGGATGACCATTGGCAGCATGTCGAATGTCACGGCGGCACCTTCGTTCATGACGACGATCTGCCGGACGGTGTTTTCAAGCTGCCGCACGTTTCCAGGCCAGCCATAGGACAGGATACGAGCCTCGGCATCCGCATCGAAGCCTTTGAAGCTCCGGCGTTCTTCCGTGGAATACCGCGTCAAGAACGCTTCCGCGAGGGGCAGGATGTCATCCCTGCGTTCTCTGAGCGGCGGCAGGTGAACCGGGAGAACGTGAAGCCTGTAGTAAAGGTCTTCCCGGAAGCGCCCGGCCGTGATTTCCGCAACCGGATTTCTGTTGGTCGCGCAGATGATGCGGGCATCGACCTGGCGCGATTGCGTGTCGCCCAGTCGCTGGAACGTGCCGGTTTGCAGGAACCTCAGAAGCTTACTTTGCAGCATCAGGTCCATTTCACCGATTTCATCGAGAAAGAGCGTGCCGCCATCGGCCTGTTCCGCCGCACCGACCCGGTTTTCCGTGGCACCTGTAAAAGCGCCCCGCATATAGCCGAAAATTTCACTTTCGATCAGATCGCGCGGGATTGCCGCGCAGTTCAGCGCGACGAAGCGATTGGGATTTCGTTCCGAGAGGTCATGAATGGCATTCGCGCACAACTCCTTGCCCGTCCCCGACTCTCCGGTGATGAAAACAGGCGCCTGCGAGGGAGCCATGCGGGCGATCTGCTTGTGGACTTCGCGCATCTGGAGCGAAACGCCGATCAGCCTCCCCGTTTCAGGCGTTGCCTCACGCGCAGAAGGTGTCAGCGGTTTTGAAGGCGCTGCATCCGGTGCCCGGTTGATTTCGGCGGGCGAACTCGCTTCCGCGGATGCGGCATCCGTTGCCGGCCTGCGCTGCTTCAGTTGAAACGCGATTTTTGTCGCGAGCGCGTCCAGGGAGAACGGCTTTGTCAGGAAATCATGTGCGCCGGCGCGCATGGCGCTGACGGCACGCGACACGGACCCCTTCGCCGAAACGGCCATGATGACCGCTTTCGGGCATCGGACGGCATAAGCTTCCAGCGCCTCGTCGCCGCCGATCGTTTCGAGGTCGATGATGAGAATGTCCGTTGATTTGTCTGCGAGGTCCTGCAGGCAGGATGCGGAATCCGTATAGAGAATTGGATCGGCGCAAGAAGTGAACAATTTTGCGCAAACAGCAGAGGTGCGTGCGGCTTCGGAAGCCGATGCATCGAGTACACGTACAATCACAGGCAACGCATTGCCCTCTTTACTCCCCATCGCTGGGCAACTCCCATCACTAGATCTGGGTCAGACGGACATCGAAAGATTCGTCATCCTGATTTTTCTCAGAACAGGGTAAACAAAGCGTTGTCAGAAGACGCAATTTGCAGTTTTTGCTGAGTTATCTTGGCAGGACTCGGAGTTGCCGAGAAGAAATCCGGTGTCAGAGAGAGCCGGCCAGCAAGCCGGCGAGAAAACATGCCAAGGCCATCGCGACGGCCAGTGCCAACGAAATACGCTTTCTGAACAATGGCTGCGACGTGTTTCCGCTCGAGGGCTGCGCCAGCTTGTAAGTGTGCAATGCCGCGCGCTCCGCCCCTCTGTTTTCACTAGCGGGCAAAGCCCGCCCGGGCTCTTCCAGGGTCGCGTCGTGCCCGGAACTGCCGGTCGCTGCCGCACTCTGCCGGGAAACAGGGTTGATTGCTACATCCGTGACACGGGAAGGGGCCAGGCCGGCAGGCTCCGCGTCGGGTCTTAGTTCAAACTCCGGGGCGTAGCTTCCCTTCGGGATGACGATGCGCACACGTTCGCAGGCTCCGCTCCCGGAATAGTATTTTGCCAGCCTGCGTCGAAGCCGAGCGGCTTCCACGCGCACGATCGGATCGGTGACGGGATTGAAGTCCTCAGGGCGCCCGAGCGCTTCGACCGCGATCGTGTAACCTTTTATTCTGTCGTGCTTTTTTTCCAGTGCTGCGCTTACGACAAAGTCCAGGAACGATCTGAGTTGCGGCGCTGATCGAAACTCGGTGCTTTCGAGCGCACTGATGAGGGCGGC
>JBCDEN010000825.1:0-1801 GCA_039179715.1 Pseudomonadota bacterium | reverse complement strand
GTATCGCGACCCACAGGCTGCAAAGGGACAACCGGCCCGGCGTCACGCTGACAAATTTCTGGCTGACCGACGGAACGCCAGCGGAATATGACGGCCCGGTCGAGACATGCGACGGGCCGTTCATTCTGCATCCGCCGAAGAACGGCAGCGTGTTCCGGGTGGTCGAGTTCATGCCGGAAGATCCGGAGGTCATGAAGACGCTGGACGGGAAGGCGGCGTTTGCGGAAATGGGCGCGGGCGACAATATCGTGGAAGATGCGCGGCATCCGTGGATGCACCGGACCAACAGCGTCGACTATGCGGTGATCCTGACCGGGGAAATCTACATGCTGATGGATGAGGAGGACGTGCTGCTCAAGGCAGGCGATGTCGTCGTCCAGCGCGGCACCAATCACGCCTGGTCGAACCGCGGCGCGGAACCCTGTTCGATTGCGTTTGTGCTTGTCGACGGCGTAACGCAGCGCTCTGCTGGGGAAGACGAGCGCAAGGGCATTCCAAGAAGACAAGGCAACTGAGCCAAAGACCGTTCTTCCTTCATCCAAAGAGGACCATCAGATGCGCATAACCGGACCGATGCTTGCCTTGCTGGCCATGACCGTTTCACCGCCGGTGCTTGCCGAAGCGCCCGATCTCAAGACGCCCGCGCCGGTGATTTATCTTGCCGACAACCTGGACGAGGCCGACAATCTCGGCTGGTGCATCGACACGCAAGGGCGCGGGTTTGGAGAAAATCTTCATGCCCATTCGTGCAAACCCCGGGGAGGGGACGTGCAGTTCACCTTCGACGCGGTGTCAGGGCAAATCCGCTCCGTCGCATTCGACGGCAAATGCATGGAGCTGATTGCGCCTGGCGATCTGAAAATCGCGTTCGGGCTTCGCGACTGCGCAGATGGAAAGCCGGAGCAGGTGTTCGCCTTTGATGTGTCCAGCGGCCACATCACTCCTGGAAGCCAGCCCGGGGATTGCGTGGCTGCCGGGGCAGCGAGCCGCGCCGCCGGGCCGTTCATGTCCCGCGATCTGATCCTTGCGACGTGCGAGACTGCCGATCCTTCGGTCGTAACATGGCGCGAGAAGAAATAGGCAGGCCGCGGACCCTTCACCAGACTTCGGTTGCCAGGGGTGTCGGGATCAGTCCTGTTCGCCGATCAGATCCCGGCCCATCTGGTTGAAAAGATCCAGATAATCGAGCATCACCCAGTTCTCCATGATCCTGCCGCCGGCGCAGCGATAGAAGTCCATGACACGGAGCGTCAGAGCCCTGCCGGTCGCCGGAACGCCGATATAGTCGCTCTTGTGGGTCATGGTCATGGAGGGCCAGCCGCTCACGGCGGCGTAGTTGCCGTCACCGATCCGGCAATAGTGGTTGCCGCCGACACGGTCGGGAAACGCCGTCAGGAACGACGCGCGGTGGTCCTTTTCAAATCCGCTCCAGCGATAGTTGGAGCCGATCCCGCCCGGCCCGTACCAGAGCATGTCGTCATGCCAGTAGCCTTCGTCTCCGGTTTGCCCTTTTGATGTGAAGGTTTCCGGGTCGAAGGCTTTCAGGTCAGCCAGCATCGCCTCACACAAGTCGAGTGTTTTCTCACCGTCTCCCTGATCCGCCGGGATCACGCCGTCATGGGTGGCCGGCCCGGGGAACATCATTTCCGTGCCAAGCAGGCGGGGCAGAGGGAAACGCCCGGCCTGACGCATGAGGTCAATCAGGTCCAGAATGATCCTGGCTTCCGAGATTCGCCCGTCCTCTTCGATCCGGTAGAATTCGCCCGAACTCAGGAAGACGAGATGGTTCGACGGTTTGACG
>JBCDEN010000853.1:0-1574 GCA_039179715.1 Pseudomonadota bacterium | reverse complement strand
TGCGCCAGGCAAAATTCCAGTCCGATCCGCGGCATGATTTCGAAGCCGGTCAGGACGGGACCGGCCTGCGCCTTCGCGGCCGTGAACAGGCGCAGCGCCGCCTGCGGTGCCGCCAGTCCGACAAAGGCGGCTTCGAGTTTCCTGGGTTTGGGATAAAGCTTGAGCGATGCAGCTGTAATTATCCCCAGGGTGCCCTCCGCGCCGATAAATAATTGTTTCAAATCATAACCGGTATTGTCCTTTCTGAGTGTCCTCAGGCCATTCCAGATCTCCCCGGACGGGAGGACGACTTCGAGCCCGAGAACAAGGTCACGCGTGTTGCCGTAGGACAGCACAGCAGTACCGCCTGCGTTGGTGGAGATGTTGCCGCCGATCTGACAGGACCCCTGCGCACCCAGTGAGAGGGGAAACAGCCGGTCGACCTTTTCCGCCTCGTTCTGAAGCGTTTCCAGAACCACGCCGGCTTCGACCGTGATGGTAAAACCGGCGGCGTCCACCTCACGGACCTTGGTCAGCCTCGCGAGCGACAGGACGAATTCATCCCCGGTTTCCTGCGGGATTTGGCCGCCGACCAGACCCGTGTTGCCTCCCTGGGGCACGATCTTGAGGTTGTGCTCATACGCATATGTCATGACCGCGCTCACCTCCTCGGTGGTTCCCGGGCGCAGCACGATCGGGGTCACTCCACGGTAAAGGTCCCGCCACTCGGTCAGGTAGGGTTCCTGGTCAGCAGGCGCTGTCAGAACGTTCGCAGCGCCGATCAATTCAGCGAAACGGTCGGCATGTGCAGGCTGCACCATAGGGCGGGATCCTCGTGTCGTTGAGCAGGAAATGAGCGCGCTAACATAATGACACTTGCCGCCGCCGTCGACGGTGTATTCGCGCGCTGCGAGCCTTGAAGGAACAAACCCCTTGTGCCATAGGAAGCCAGCCCGTTCGGGCGGTAGGGAATCCTGTTCGGAGATGAAGATGGCGGAAGCAGCGCGCGGACTGATGAATGGCAAACGCGGCCTGATCATGGGCGTGGCAAACAACAAGTCGATTGCCTGGGGAATTGCCAAAGCACTGGCCGACGCGGGCGCTGAACTGGCGCTGACCTACCAGGGTGATGCATTGAAGAAACGGGTCGAGCCTCTGGCGGACCAACTGGGTGCGATCGTTGCCGGACATTGTGATGTCACGGAAGGCGAGACAATCGATGCCGTGTTCAAGCTGCTTGAGGAAAAGTGGGGCAAGATCGACTTCGTTGTCCACGCGGTCGCGTTTTCGGACAAGGCGGAATTGACCGGCCGGTTCGTCGACACGTCCTCCGACAATTTCGCCCGCACGATGGACATTTCCTGCTACTCGCTGACGGCCGTGATCCAGCGCGCCGAAAAACTGATGCCGGAGGGCGGATCTGTCCTGACGCTGACGTATTACGGGGCTGAGAAGGTCATGCCGCACTACAATGTCATGGGGGTCGCCAAAGCGGCGCTGGAAACGAGCGTGAAGTATCTGGCGATGGATCTGGGCCCGCAGAACATCCGGGTCAACGCGATTTCCGCAGGGCCGATCAAGACGCTTGCGGCGTC
>JBCDEN010000666.1:0-2758 GCA_039179715.1 Pseudomonadota bacterium | reverse complement strand
GAGGTTTCACCGGACAGGATCTTGCCGTATTCGCGGTTCATGACGTCGCGGATCTGAACGTAGAAGCCCATGCGGTAGCCTTTGGTCCAGTCACCGCCTGGCAAGGTCAGCTGCTTGATGCCGATTTCAGCGGCCGGGGTGCTTTCGTAATAGCCGTCCTTCTTGGCCAGGTCGTAAGCAGCGGTCGTGATCGGCACATAGCCGGTTTCCTTGTGCCACATGTACTGGACTTCCGGAGAGGTCAGGTACTCGAAGAAGGATGCTACGCACTTGTTCTCTTCATCCGGCTTGCCGGCCATTGCGAAGAGGGCAGCGCCGCCGATGAACGTGCCCGTGCCGGCACCGTCAACTGCGTCCCAGTAAGGCAGGTAAGTTGCGGAGAACGGGAATTCGACGGTTTTCTGGATGCCGCCAAAGGACCCCGAAGACCCGAGCCACATGGCAACCTTGCCTTCGTTGAACGGGGTCTGGTTGTCACCCCAGCCGGTGCCGTAGTAGCCGAACATGCCGTCGTCCAGCCAGCCTTTGACGGCGGTGAAGTGGTTCTTGATCGGCTCACCGAAAACCAGCTTGGTGTCCTTGGACCCATCGTAACCGTTGTTGTTGGTCGCAAACTGCAGGTTATGACGGGACTTGAAGTTCTCGGTGAAGATCCACGGCAGGTGGGACTGGGCAAGCGGCACATAGCCGGCTTCTTTCAGCTTCGGAGCGATTTCCTGGAAATCTTCCCAGGTTTTCGGAGCTTCGACGCCTGCCTTTTTCAGAGCATCCTCATTGTAGTAGAGGATCGGCGTGGAAGAGTTGAACGGCATGCCGATCATCTTGCCGTCGCTGTCGGCGTAGAAGTTGCGAACACCTTCGATGTAGTCTTCGATGTCGAAGCCGACACCGGCGTTTTCAAGGATGTCCTGGGCCGGGATGACCGCGCCCTTGGCACCGATGATGGTCGCTGCGCCCGCATCGAAAACCTGCAGGATGTTCGGCTGTTCGCCGGCACGGAAAGCGGCGATGCCGGAGGTCAGGGTCTCTTCGTAAGTGCCCTTGTAGACCGGGGTGATCTTGCAGGCACTCTGGTCGGCGTTGAAGCCGTTTGCGATGTCGACAACGACTTCGCCGAGACGGCCGCCCATTGCGTGCCACCAGGCAATGTCTGTTGCCGCATAAGAAGCGGAGGATGTTCCCAGAAGGGCAGCCGCAGCGACAAAGCTGGCGACGGTCTTACGATAAGCCATGTTAATTTGCTCCCACATTGGAGGGCGATATGCCCCGGTCAGCAGTTGGTTCTCTCGGTACCGCAATGGCTTTGCCGGCACCTGAAACGATAACGCCTGCGTTTCGTATTGTTTTCATATGAACGTTGTATGACGCTCATATGAACATTTAAACACGCCTTAACCGCGTCCGCAATCGAGAACGGGCTTTCCTTTGCGCCTATCTTGCGGCGGTCCGGAAAACGAAGGTTTTCTCAATTCCCTTTTCAGGAAAACTGACCAAGCGAATGCCTGGATGCACAGACTTTGCAACGGGTTTCCGGCCCCTGTCCGCGATCGGCCGGATTGGAAGCTTAGTCGGCTTAAAGGACGCTTCAACGCCGTCCAACTGAAGAAAAAATGGCCCCGCATTGTTGCCCTGAATTGACGGAATTTTTCAGTCATCCGCGCCTGCTGCGCCCGGATGCGATTCACGCGGCACAAAATCCGGCTTTGACGGCAACGCGGTTGGCCTTATGTTAAAAGGGACTGTCAACCCGATGCCATTGCCGCCAGATCATGTCCCTGCCGTTTTCCTTTGCCTATCCGCTGAAACGTGCCCGCGCCCATGAAGTGTGCGGCGAAGGCGGACTTGTCTTCGCCGCGATTGCAGCCGGCCAGGCAAGCGATCCGGTCGTCTGGGTTTCGGAGCGCTGGCGGCCCGTGGTCAATCCGGAGGGACTTGCGCCCTATTGCGATCCGGGCAAGCTTCTGGTCACCCGCGCGGACACGCCGCTCAACGTCCTTGCCAGTGCGGAGACCGCGCTCCGGTCCGGAGCAGTCGGGCTTGTGGTCGCCGAAATCACCGACCCGATCGGCCTGACGGAGGGCCGCAGGCTGCAGTTGGCCGCCGAAACCGGAGGCACCACGGCGCTTCTTCTTATCCCGGAAGGCGGCGGCAGCAACGCGGCGGAGACCAGATGGCGCTGCTCCGGCCTGCCCGCCTCAAGCACGCATGGCCGGGGGGGTACGCCTGCAACCGGCCCTTGGCAAAATGACCACGACTCGACTCCCTGGCTATGGTCGATTATAAAGAACAAAACAGGAACATTTTCAGAATGGGTAGTGCGTTGGGATGCAGCGGCGCGTCGTGTCATTGTGGTTTCCGAGGCTGGCGGCTGAGCGTTCGCTCCGCGCCAATCCCGTTGATGCGCCCTTTGCCCTGACCCTTTATGACCGCAATTCCGAACGTGTCTACGACCTATGTCCGCGCGCGGAAAGCGCCGGTCTCAACAGAGGCATCACGCTTGTCCATGCCAGAAGCTTCTGCCCCGGGCTGCTGACCCGCCCCGCCGATCCGAAGGCCGACCAGCGCTTTTTGCGCCTTTTGGCCCGGTGGGCGACACGCTACTGCCCCTGGGTCGGGCTCGACGGGCTGAACGGCCTGTTTCTGGACATTACCGGCTCGGCGCACCTGATGGGGGGCGAAGCGCCCCTGCTGGACGATATCCGCGCCCGCCTCGCCCGGGCCGGTCTCACCGCCCGGCTTGGCCTTGCCTCCACGCCGG
>JBCDEN010000367.1:0-4900 GCA_039179715.1 Pseudomonadota bacterium | reverse complement strand
GACTGATCCTCATGCCGCTGATCAAACGGTCCCTCTCGCTTCATGGCCACCGCACGAGCCTCGCCCTGGAGCCTGAATTCTGGGACGTGGTCGACGACCACGTAAAATCCGAGAAACGTTCGCTTGCCAACCTGATCGCCGAAATCGACGACAATCGCGACACTGACGATCCGCTGTCCTCGGCCGTTCGGGTGTGGGTTCTGGCAACTTTAAAACAATACAGTCCCTAGGGTACGGCCCCATAAATGTGACTGAAATGGCATGCGAAATGGCGAAATCCCGTTAGGAAGGGTGTGCGGAGCGGGCTTCCTGCCCGGTCAAGCACGCTGACGCCATGGGGTGACGCCATTTCCATGTCCGTCGGATTTGACCGGCTTGCTTCTCCTCCGCGTTGCGAAAGGCTTGAAAATGAACCACATTTCCTGCGCTTCCGCTCCTTGACGAGAAGCAAGCCGCCTCAAACCATTACGGCCTCATTTATGAGTCCGTACCCTGGGGTCACGACCCATTAACTGGAATGAATTGGGTGGGATGAATTTGTTCGGATACGAGGCGCACACTTGATTTCAGCACGGTCCAGTCCGGTTTTCTGAAGAGAGACCAGGCGTTCGACTTCATTCAGAAACTCTATCCTGTAGAAGAAGACCCACAGAAGCGGCTTCGAACATATTGCAAGGCGCTCAAGGGCTCTCTCTGCCCGACTTCCTCGCTTTGCAGCCGTTGAACGGCAATTCCGAATTTCCCGGAAGTATACCGCCCCTCACTGAGCACCCGGCAGGACCAGCGGAGCTCCAACATCCTGTGTGATCAGGTCTTCGATTGACACCGGCGGGTCGAGCGGCGGCAGGTTGCTGCCCGGCTTGGCCGCCGGTGTCGGACCGGGAATGGACTGGGTTGTCTGCGGACCGTCCTCTCCCAGAAGAGCCCGGATGCGTTCAGCGAAGGGCGCGTCCTCTTCACCTTGTTGCAGATTGCTCTGCTGTCTCGGTATTGGAGCAGCATCGGCCGGCGGAGCAGCTTCCTCCTCGATCCGGCGCTCCGACTGCTCTTCAAGCGCCCGCGCCTCTTCTTCAATGCGAAGGCGTTCCAGTTCTTCCGCTGCGAGCGCGGCCGCCTCGGCCTCGCGCACGCGCCGGTTTCTCGCCTGTCTCTGACGTTTCAATTCACGGACCAACCGGTCGCGCTCAAGGATCTCGGCCTGCAGTTTTTCTACCCGCTCGACTTCCTGCTCAAACGCGCGAAGCGTGAGATAGGCGGTAAACGGTGCGATATCGACGCGGCGCCGAGGCGCGTCGGCCGGACCTTCGAACAACAGACCCACCTGCGGTTCGGCGCCCGTGACCGCATCTTCTCCCGGATCGATTTTCAACGAGAAATCGGCATCAAGATCATAGGATCGGAGATCGACTTCACCAGATCCGAAGATTTCCGCCCGGGCTGAATCGACCACCACGTTGCGCGCGCTCAACCGTCCGCCAACGAGCGTCAGCGTGCCGTCGACGCGGTCGAATGGTAGGCTCCCCGCGCCCATGTGATTGACGAACACTTCCCTGATCCGGTCGTCCTGGAGTTCAAGTCCGGCATCGGCCGCACGTGTGACCAGCGGAAACGCTTGCGGATTGAGACCGCGGAAGTCGCCCGCCTCAAGCGCGAACGTGCCGCCGCCGTTGAGGCCCGCAATGATTGCGGAAATCGACCGCCCGACCCCTTCGAATTCAAGGAACAGGTCCAGTGTCCCGGATGCGACGGCTCGGTTGCCCGGTCGCCATACGAGCTGGCGGACATCCGCCCGGTCGAGCTTGACGCGGCCGGAAAACGCAGCCTCGGCATCCGAACGCTGAACCGAGAGGCTTCCTGTCAGGCCGCCTCCCGCAAACGCACCGGTCAAGCCGTCCAGGCGCATCAATGCCGGCGAGAGCCGCATTTCCGCGCGCGGGTTGGAGATTTCGGTCTCGTCATCGAGCAGCAGCCGGTCCGCTTCGAACTGAAGCGTCACGTCAAGCCGGTCCAGCAGCGGTGCCCCGAACGGCACGGTCGGCCAGATGCTTGACCCGTCCCCGGCGGCGAACCATTGATCGGGGCCCAGCACCAGTTCGGTCAGGCCGCGCAGATCCGCCTGGCTTGACACAAGACGTCCGCTGAAACGACGGTTGCGTTCGCCGGGCGCAGGTTCGAGATCACCTGCCAACATGCCCTCGAATGTCGTCTCGCCGACGCTACCCGCCGCATCGCTGATCTCGACTTCGCTTCCACGTCCTTTCAGGGCGAAGGAAATCTCGGCCGGAAGCGTGCCGGTCATTACAGGCAGTACCCTGCCGGCCATCAGCGCGATCGGCGCCAGATCTTCGGTCTTTGCGGAAACGGCGACGTCATACTCCGCGTCGGCATCCTTCACCATGACCAATGCGCCTTCGGCCGACAGTCCGGAAGTACCGATCGTGGTGTCCAACTGGACTGCAAGCCCGTTCGACGGCACCCCTGAGGCGATTGCGTAAAGCCGTCCGCCGTCATTTTCGTTCAAGGGAATGATGTCGAAGCCGAGCTGCTGCAGCAGCTTGCCGCCGTCCGGGCCCTTGAGCCCGACGGAAAGCTGCAGGTTGGCGTCGCGCCAATCGTCCACGCGGCCTTTCAGGCCGGCGCTGAAGGCCGCTTCCGCTCCTCCGGCGTTGCCGTCGAGCGTGAGCGTCATATCGGTCTGCCCGTCCCGCGCTGCAGCTTTCAGTTCGCCCTGGAAATTTGCCGGCACCAGGCTTCCCGCTGCCTTTGCCAGGCGGTCCGCAAAGACGCTGTCCGGAAAGACGCTTCCGGCCAGCGCAACGAGACCGGACAGATCCCTTGCCTCAAGTTCCCCCGCAACAGCCCCCTCAGGCGCGGAAAAGAGGTTCTTGATTTCACCTGCAACGTCGAGGCGCGCACCCGCGAGATCCTCCGCGAACAGCCGGTCGATGCGCACCCCGCCATCCGCATAATCCGCTTCGAGAGCCAGCCCCTTGCCATCGACACCGCGCGCAACGACTTCCCTGGCGCGCAAGCGCACCGACACGTTCAATGCCGGCGTCTGCGCCGGTTCGCCGTCGCTGCCTGCCTGCGGACGCATCAGTGCCGCGATCTTTTCAATCGCATCGAGGTCCAGCCGGTCCGCTTCCAGGTTGAGTGAAAATTCGTCGGGACCGCTGCGCGGCTTTCGATAGGCAAGGCCCCCGCGGGCCTGCGATCCGGCAAGCGTCAGCCTGAGATTGTTGAGCGCCGCACCCTCCGGGAGAAGGTTCAGCCGACCCTCAAGGGTGATCGGCTCCATCGCAGAGGCGCTGCCCTCCTTCTGCCGCCACCACCCCAAGAACGAACCGGGCTGATCGGAACTGATGGACAAAGCCCCGCGATAGCTCATCGCGGGCTCCAGACCGAGATCGCCCTGGGTTGCGACCAGGGTGCGTCCGGGCAAGCGGCCGGCAAGCCGCGCGACCCGCCAGCCGCCCAGCATCGTTTCAAGATCGAGCCGGACATTCTGGATGATCCCGCCACCGGCAACGACCGCAGGCACATCGAGTGAAATCGCGCCGTCTATGGGCGGCAAGGGCACGGCGCGCAGCGCGGATACAAGCTGCTCGCCCGCCGAATTGATTTCGACGGGCTGCTGAGGTCCGCCCCCGAGCAACCGGTCAAGGTCAACCTGCTTCGACCGCGCCCGGATCACAAACCGCTTGTCCCCGGCATAAACCAGATCAGCGCTGCCGCTGACGCTCAGCCGCCTGTCCTCCGGTCCGTACCTGAACTCGAATTCGGGCACGGCCACTTCGGCGATATCGGCCGTGAAGCGGCCTTCGGACGACCAGCTCCTGCTGGCATCGTCGTCGAGAATGACGGAGGCGATGTTGAAGGTGCCGTCGAACGCCGGGGCCGCATCCGATTGCTGCAGCATCCCGTCAAACGCGAAGTTCACCGCCCAGTCGACCGGCGTGAGCTCGCCCTTGATCCGGATACCGAGATCGGCTTGCGCGCGCCCCGTAGCGATGGAAAGGTTATAAGGTGAGCCGTCAAGTGTCAGGCTGCCGGTTGCCTTGAAAGGCCCGGCGAGCGATCGGGCGCTGACCGCGAGGTTGCCGTCATCGATCCGGTGGGTCTCTCCGGACCGCGCATCGACAATGGAAAGCGCGCCGTCGCGAATGGTGATTTTTTCAAATGCAACGTCTTCGGGCGGGAGGTTGGCCAGGGCCCCGTCGGATGTGCGGGCCGTCAACCAGTCCAGCCTGCCGCTTTCATCAAGCGAAAGAGCCAGATGGGGCCGGTCCAGCTCCATGTCGATGACCCGGATCTCCCCTTTCAGGAGCGGCGGCAGTTCGATGCGCACGTTGAATTGAGACACGACGAGAAGCGGGTCTTCGGCTTCCCCCACACGAACATCGGAAAAGCTGAGAGACGGCGCGGGCAGCAGGCGCAGATCCGCCTCTCCGAGCACGGTCACCTTGTGCCCGAGAGCACGTTCCGCGTAGGTCTCGAATGTCGAACGGTAAACAGTCCAGTCAATAAAGAACGGTCCAACCAGCGCTGCGACAAGCACCAGAATGACGGAAATTCCCAACGTGATGTAAACGGAGTTCAGGCCTTGTCTCCTTGCTCACCAAAGTCACCGGCCCCAACACGGGACACTTAACGCATGTTTCCTTGATCGCAAACAGCGGTCCGGAAAGATGCAATGACCCCCTTACACTTAAACCATCGCGGTTAAAACGAGCTTATTGAACTGATTCGATACAATATCATGACTGCGGCAGGATCTTGCCCGGATTCATCAAATTGTGCGGAATCAGTTCAATAAGCTCGTTTTAACCGCGATGGTTTAAGTGTAAGGGGGTCATTGCATCTTTCCGGACCGCTGTTTGCGATCAAGGAAACATGCGTT
>JBCDEN010000164.1:0-7499 GCA_039179715.1 Pseudomonadota bacterium | reverse complement strand
GCCAGCGTCGGCACCGACGGGTTCGGCAAGGTCGCGCTGGGCGATCTCCTGGAAGAAGTCGCCGGCATTTACGAAGCGGTGATCGAAGACAGCGGCAAGCGTCTCGTTATGTCGGTCACGTCGCCCGTCACCGTGCTTGCCGACAGGCAGATGCTGATACAGGCCCTTGCGAACCTCATACAGAATGCGCTGGTCCACGGCGGCGATGACATAACGCTGTTTGCAACCGGAAACGGGATCGGAGTGGCCGACAACGGCAGCGGTGTCGACCCGGCCGCTTACGGAGACATCGTCAAGCCGATGGTGCGCCTGGATGCGGCCCGCGAGCGCGACGGCACGGGATTGGGCCTGGCTCTTGTCCGCGCTGTTGCGGACCGGCATGGGGCCAGGCTGGCCTTGTCCGAAAACGTGCCGTCCGGCCTGCGCGTCGCGCTCAAGTTTACACAAATGTAAACTTGCGGTCAGGCGGACGAAAACCCCGGGCTCCATATCAGGATGACCGAAACGATCATGGATATGGAGACTTCAATCATGAAAACCGTTCTCGCCAGAGTCACGTCGGCCGCCGCAGCGGCTGTTGCCCTCTTTATCGGATGCGCCCTCGCCGGGCTTGGCCTCGTGGTGATGGCCCTTTTGGCCCTGTTTGCCCTTGCAGCCACCGGCCTCGTGCTCCTTGCCGCACCGTTCATGCCCAAGCCGGAAGAAGACATTGAGGGCCCGGGTTTCCGCATCATCCGCGAAAACAAGCCGGCCGCGTGATCGTGCTGCCTTGGAAGCCAAGGCATGTACACGACACATCCCTCAAACGAAAAAGCCGCCCGAACGGCGGCTTTTTCAGTGCGTTGGGCTGCCGGTGCAACAAGGCGGCGACAACAGGCTCAGGCCGCAGCACGCTTCCTGCGCCATCCTGCAAGACCGAGCATACCAAGACCTCCGGCAAGAAGGGCAAGGGGCGCCGGCAGCGGAACCGGGGTCGCCGTCACCAGCGCCTCTGCGCGAAACGCTGCCGGATTGCGGGAGGAATACGCGCCCAAATTCGTCACCTTGAAGCTCAGTGTGTTCAAACCGGCGACAAATCCCGATGTCGCCGCATAGGCCGTCAGGGACTGAAAGGCAGGATAACCGAACGGGATGCTGCTAATGACAATTCCGTTCAGCCGCGCGGTTCCGAAATTGTCCACGCCCCAGACGCCGGAGAGCGACGCCGTGCCGATGTCATAGCCGGTCAGATCAAATGAATGCGTGAATGTAACGGGACTGAGCGCCCGGTTCGAGTCCCAGACCCATGCGGATGCGGAACTGTTGGGCACATAGGCGCGGTGTGCGGCATCGACGAGCGCGCCGCCGCCACTGCTTACAAAATCAGGGCCGCCGGCAATCGTGCCGGCATTTGATACCGTCGCCGCGTGAGCGGCCGTCGGGGCAGCAAAAAGAACTAGGGTCAATGCGGTAATACGTGAAAAGCCAAACATCGCTTTTTCTTTCCTTCTTGGTCAATCAAATACGTCAACGCTGCTTTGAGGCGCGCCCGGTCCGGCATGGTTTCGTTTCGGTTTGTGCGACACGCGCCGCACGCCCGCATTCACCTTGAACCCGGCGGTCATTCCTCACATGCCGGCGGCCGCATTCATCAGCGACCGGGGACATACCGGGAGAAGTGCACAAACCACGCCACAATCGGCATAAAAAGAAACGAGTAAAATCAATAAATTACACGCATGACCAGGTTCTTCCTGCGCTTGATCTTTCGAATACGGAAACGTCCTTCGCAAAATCGAAAGTCATCGGGGAACAGGATCGGAGCAAAGAAAGATCGGGCTAGAACGCACGACCGGCCTTTCGTGAAGTCGACAGGTCTTTTGCAACCGAAATGCGAAACGGCACTTTCAGCGGCAAGATCTTCTAAGGTCCGAGTGACGCTCGTGAAGTCGTAAACGGTGACAAAACCAACCATTTTTGCCATTTTGCGAGCAACGCGGGTGGCCAATGGCAAGGAACGTTGACCTCGGAGGACGATGACGTGTTCTGCTCTCAATGCGGCAACGACGTGAATGACACCGACAGGTTTTGTAGCCGGTGCGGGAACGCCCTGTCTTCGGCAAAGGCGCCCACACTTGACGGGGAGCAATTCGAAACAGGTTCAGTTGATTGGCAGGACACGCTCGATTACCGCGTCGTTCTACATTCGCCGGAGGTGAGAAGGCTTGTCGAACACGCAGCCGGAACAACCAGAGGCGGCATGACGGCTGAGCAGTTTCTGAAAGGCGTCTTGCCGATCGTGAACGTGTCCGGCGCAAAACTGGCCCCGGTTGAATTCATGATGGAACTTGATGCAAAGGTGAAACGCCGGTTCAACTGGTACACGCAACGGCAGGACTCGCGCCTTTATGACGCGCCTCCCGGCCGGGTCATAGCAGCCGCAGCGACAGCTTTGGCAGGCCGCGAGCTGCCGATCATATCCGGCAATCAGGGCGCTGAGAGCTGCGTTCTGGAGACCGAAACGTCATCCTCCGCCTGGAATTGGGCGGGTGAGATGCAGCTTGAGTTTTCGCGTGACGAGAACGGAACCCGTGTCGAGGCGCGAACGAAAATACCTGGGAAACCGATGTTCATGCGTGGCGGCGAGACATTCATAGAGGCGGTTCTGGACGAAATTGCCGATCGCTTGTCTCTGCAGCCATGAGCTCGACCGCGTGAACAGACGGACGACCCTCAAATGCAAAAAGGCTTACGGTTTCTCGTAAGCCTTTTAAAATCTGGAGCGGGCGATGGGATTCGAACCCACGACCCCAACCTTGGCAAGGTTGTGCTCTACCCCTGAGCTACACCCGCATAGTGTCCGTACGCCTTGGCCTCACGGCCTCCGCATCGGTGGCGAAGTATATGAACCAAGCCGTGACGGATTGCAACAACGAAATTGAAGAAATTTTTCAAAGCCGCGATTTGCGTCCCTCTTGCCGGAAGACAACTGAAAATCGGCAGAAAACAGGCGTTTTTCTGATTTATTTCCGCTTGTGGCAAGGGGCGCAATCGCGTTAAACAGCCGGGGTCAACATCAGCTCGGGAAAAAACATGCCAGCAACACGCGACGACCTCTTGTCCTTTTTGGCCGAACTCGGCATCGCGGTGTCCACCGTCGATCACCAGCCGGTTTTCACCGTGGCCGAATCCGGCGACCTGCACGACCGCATCCCGGGCGGGCACACGAAGAACCTGTTCGTCAAGGACAAGAAGGGCCGCCTGTTCCTGATCGTTGCGCTACATGATGCGGAGATCGACCTGAAGAAGGTTCACCAGATCGTTGGCGCCCAGGGCCGGGTGTCCTTCGGCAACGCGGACCTGCTCATGGAGGTTCTGGGCGTTGAGCCCGGATCGGTGACGCCGTTTTCCCTGATCAACGACCGTGGCAACCTCCGCGTGACACCGGTCTTCGACGCGGCGATGATGCAGCATGATATCCTCAACTACCATCCGCTCAAGAACGACGCGACGACGGCGATCAGCGCTGCCGATCTCCTGAAGTTCGCAGAAGCCTGCGGGCACGAACCCCGCGTTCTTGCCGTCAGCGAACAGGCCAGGGAAGCCGGGCTCTAGGAGAGCTCTCGCAATCAGCGTGTGAGCGGGAACCGGCCGTTCCGGTACAGGAGTTTGTATTTCACGCGCGGCAGCGCCATGTTAGGACCAGATTCGAATTATCGAAATGCGAGATTGGCCGGTGTGAAAATCACGGCCGGAAAACACGAGGCGGGCATATGAGCAATGGCAACTACAACGTCGGCGGCCAGGTCGGCGGCGGATTCGGTGCCAGCATGGGTGGCGGTTACGGCGGCCAGGGCGGCGGTTTCGGGAGCGGCGACGGTGGCAACGGCGGCAATGGCGCAGCCGGCGGCGACCTGATTTTCGACGTCACCACGCAGACCTTCATGGCGGACGTCCTGGAGGCCTCCCGCCAGCAACCCGTGCTTGTCGATTTCTGGGCACCCTGGTGCGGCCCCTGCAAACAGCTGACACCAATCATCGAAGCCGCGGTCAATGCGGCCGGCGGCACGGTCAAACTGGCGAAAATGAACATCGACGATCACCCGGAAATCGCCGGACAGATGGGCATTCAGTCCATCCCGGCCGTGGTTGCGTTCAAGGACGGCCAGCCCGTGGACGGCTTCATGGGCGCCCAGCAGGAAAGCCAGGTCAAGGAATTCATTGAAAAGCTCGCGGGCCCTGCGCCGGCCAGCCAGACCGATGCCTTTCTTGAACAGGGGACTGCCCTTCTGGCAGAAAACGACTTTCCGCAGGCGGCCCAGATGTTCGGCGCGGTCATGCAGATGGAACCGGACAATGTGAAGGCCATTTCCGGCCTGGCGCAGTGTTATCTCGGTGCGGAAGAGCTGGACCGCGCGAAACAGGCGCTCGAGCTCGTGCCGGAAGACAAGCGTTCCGACGAGGCCTATGTCGCCGCAATGGCGGCCCTGGACCTGGCCGAACAGGCCGCATCGCTTGGAGATCTTGCCGATTTCCAGGATCGCATTGCCAAGGACCCGCTGGATCACCAGGCGCGTTTCGACCTCGCCCTCGGCCTCAACGGCAAGGGCGACAAGGAAGGCGCCGTCGACCAGCTGATCGAGATTGTGCGCCGGGACCGCGAGTGGAACGAGGACGCCGCCCGCAAGCAGCTGCTGCAGTTCTTCGAAGCCTGGGGCTTCAAGGATCCGGCCAGCAATTACGGCCGCCGCAAACTCTCGGCGGTTCTGTTTGCTTGACGATCGCGCTGCGTGACACACATTACCCCGGAAGACCGGTCCCAAGCACCGGTGCCTGAACGAACACAATAAAAAGGGACAGGAGATGCAGGCGGGAAATGCCATATACGAAACGATCGCGGATCTGCCACCTGTCTTGCCCGTCTTCCCGTTGTCCGGGGCGCTGCTTCTGCCCAGAACGCAGCTTCCGCTGAACATTTTCGAGCAGCGCTATCTCGACATGATCGATGCCGCACTTTCCGGAAACCGCCTGATCGGCATGGTGCAGCCCGCATCGGAAGCCGTGTCCGCCGACACGGACAGCCCGGTTCTGGCCAAAGTCGGCTGCGTCGGCCGCCTGACGAGTTTTCAGGAGACCGGTGACGGGCGCTACCTGGTCACGCTCCAGGGTGTCACGCGCTTTGCCCTCGGCAAGGAGCTGTCGACCTACGGCGCCTTCCGGGAAGTCGAATGCGATTTCGCTCCCTTCGCCACCGATCTGACCTGCGGTGACGGCGAAGAGGACGTCGACCGCAACGGCCTTCTGAAGACGTTGCGGGACTACCTCGATGCCAACAATCTGGAAGCGGACTGGCAGAGCGTTTCGGAAGCGGAAACCGAAGTTCTCGTCAACGCGCTTTGCATGATGTGTCCCTACGGCCCGCAGGAAAAGCAGGCGCTGCTGGAAGCCCGCGACCTGAAGACGCGCGCCGAAACGCTCATCGCGATCACCGAGATGGATCTGGCAAGGTCCCAGAATGACGGCGGCTCGACGCTGCAGTAATCTGCCCGGTGCAGACTGTCCCAAGAGGAACGCTTCCAATGAACGACACGCCTGAACGTCCGGTCGACCGGAAGCTGCTTGAGCTTCTCGTCTGTCCCGTGACCAAGACGACGCTCGAATATGATGCCGAAGCCAAGGAACTGATTTCCAGATCGGCCAGGCTCGCCTATCCGATCCGCAACGGCATCCCGATCATGCTGCCCGACGAAGCCCGGCAGTTGGACAACTAGTCACCTGCATCCGAGGTTCGACTCATTTTGCAGCCGGCCTCGAACGAACTTCAGATTCAAGAAGGTGACTAGCAAGTCTATGTTTCTATTGCGGTTACCGAATTTCAAGTTCGCTTCGGAGACTGCTGGAGCAATGATGCGAACTTCAAATTCACCGCACTAGGCGCGGCCATTGCCCTGCAGAAAAATGAAAGCCCGGAGCGATCTGCGGGCTTTTCCCGTTACATAGAGAAAGCGAGCCGGGCGATGAAACTCTGCAGGAACATGATGATCAGCAGCAGGATGACGGGCGAGATATCGATGCCGCCAAGGTCGGGCATGAACCGCCGGATTGGCCTGAGCGCAGGCTCCGTCAGATTGTAGAGAACACGGCCGATGGTGTTGATCACCTGGTTACTCGAATTCACGATGTTGAACGCATAGAGCCATGAGAAAATGGCGCTCGCGATAATGATCATCGAATAGAGGTAGAGTGCCGTGCTGATGACGTCCAGGAGCGATCCGACCAAAGCGTTCATTTGATTCCCTATTGCCGAAATGCGTTTCCTCTCATGTAGCCCCCCTGCCGCGCCGCTGCAAGACGGTCTTTCAAGATCTGAAGCCTGAATTCAACGCCCGGCTTTGACGCGACGGCGGGTGAATCCGATGCGGAAATGCAACACTCCGTCAAAACAAGGATTCCTTAGGCTTTGAGTAAGGCTGCTTCGTGCTATCTTGCGCGCAGATGATCTCCATATGGATGTGGCCTTAATGTTCAAGTCTTTGACACGCGTCGTACTCGCTCTCGCCATGGGCGCGGCATCCGGCAGCGCTCTGGCACAGAGCAGTGAAATCTCCGCCGAGGATGCGACCAAACAATTCGTGGTTGACCTTGGTATCGGTGCGATTGTCAAACCGCGTTACGAATCCGCGGATTCCTATCTGCTCTTCCCGATGCCGATCATTTCGGTGGGCCGCTTCTACCTTCCGGGCCTTGGCCAGGTGGTCGACGGCCGCCGCAGGGCCGGCGTCTTTTTCTTTCCGTCCTTCAACTATATCGGCGAACGCAAGGCGAGCGACAGTTCCGACCTGACGGGCACCGATACGGTCGACTGGGCGCTTGAACTCGGCCTCGGCGGCGGTTTCCGTACAGAGCATTTCCGCGCTTTCGCCGAGCTTCGCCAGGGCATCAACGGCCACACCGGGCAGGTCGGCCAGCTCGGGATCGACGGTATTCTTTATCCGGGCGAAAAGTGGGAATTCAGCTTCGGTCCGCGTGCCAGCTTCGCCTCCGGCGAATACATGGACACTTATTTCGGAGTGACCGCGACGGAAGCTGCCAACAGCGGTGGCCGCCTGACGCAATATGATCCGGGCGCGGGCTTCAAGAGCATCGGCGTCGCCGCACGCGGCAGCTATGACTGGAACGACGACGTGCGCCTGCACATTCGCGGCGGCTATGACCGCCTGGTCGGCGACGCCGCCGACAGCCCGATTGCGGAAGCCGGCAGCAAGGACCAGTTCAGCATCGGCCTCGGTGTCAGCTACCGGTTTGCGTTCGACGTGTTCTAAGCCGATCGTCATTGCGAACGAGACTGCAAAAAGGAGGCCGTCCGGCCTCCTTTTTCTTTGCTCAGACGTGTCTGATTCTCAGGCAGTCTAGGGTACGGACCCATAAATGAAGCCGATTTGGCGGCAGAAATGGCAAAATCTCGGGAGGAAGCGTGTGCAGAGCGGGCTTTTTGCCCGGTCAAGCGCGGTGACGCTGCG
>JBCDEN010000669.1:0-2731 GCA_039179715.1 Pseudomonadota bacterium | reverse complement strand
TTTATCGGGCGTCCTGCAATGCTTGAACGGGTGTCTTGAGTTCGAGCCGGACAATCACAAAAACCGCATGACATCACCCAGCTTTTGCTGTATACGCCCGCGAAGCTGGTGAGAGAATCTCCTGATAACTGACGTCAGGATCTGAAAAGATCGGTGTTTGTCCGGTCTCAAATGCAATCCGGCTGATATGCAACATGGCCCAAGGCTGGCGAATCCGTTTCCTGTTCAAAGCGAAACGCTCTGGCCGCCTTGTAATTGAAAAGGGAAAAATGCCATGAATATCATCGAGCAGCTCAATGCTGAAGAAATGGCGAAGATCGAAGAGAAGCGCAAGCTTCCCGAATTCTCGCCAGGTGACACGGTTCGCGTTAACGTAAAGGTCACCGAAGGCAGCCGTACCCGTACCCAGGCTTATGAGGGCGTCTGTATTGCCCGCTCTGGCGGCGGCATCAACGAGAGTTTTACGGTTCGCAAGATTTCCTACGGCGAAGGCGTTGAGCGTGTCTTCCCGATCTATTCCCCGATGCTGGAAGGCGTTGAAGTCGTCCGCCGCGGTAAAGTTCGCCGCGCGAAGCTTTACTATCTGCGCGACCGCCGCGGAAAATCCGCCCGCATCACCGAAAACACCAACGTCCGCTCCAAGCGCCTCAACGAAGACGCCCGCGCCGAAGCCGCTGCCGTCAAGGCGGCGAAGGCTGAAGCCAAGAAGGCTGAGCAGGCAGCTGCAGAAGACGCAGCGGAATAAGCCGTCAAGGCAAGCGCAGGTCGAAAAGGCGGTCATCGGAACCGCCTTTTTTTGTCTGGCGGGACACCGGTCAATCTCAGTTGAATTCAGCTCAACCCGGCGACGCTTGACGTTTTGGCGGACCTGCGTCATTCACTATTCTGACTTGACAGTAACGCTTCAATCCGGGCCTGGAACCCGATAGACCGATGGCGGACGCTCTGACGCAAGCGTAACCGCACCGGGACGACATGAGGAGAGATCGATGGCGAAGGCGCGCACGCTTTATGACAAGATCTGGGATGATCACGCTGTTGACATGCAGCCGGATGGAACCGGCTTGCTTTACATTGACCGGCACCTGGTTCACGAGGTGACGAGCCCGCAGGCCTTCGAAGGTCTTCGGATGCATGGCCGCAAGGTCCGCAACCCCCAAAAGACACTCGCCGTCGTTGACCACAATGTCCCGACAAGCGACCGCCGGCACGGCATCGATGATCCCGAATCCGCTCTTCAGGTTGAGACGCTCGCCAAGAACGCGCGCGAATTCGGTGTTGAATACTATTCAGAACTGGACATGCGCCAGGGCGTTGTTCACATCGTTGGACCCGAGCAGGGCTTCACGCTGCCCGGCATGACGATCGTCTGCGGCGACAGCCATACCTCCACCCACGGAGCGTTCGGTTCTCTGGCGCACGGGATCGGCACATCGGAAGTTGAGCACGTTCTGGCGACGCAGACCCTCATCCAGAAAAAAGCAAAGAACATGCTGGTCAGGGTCGAGGGCCAGATACCTGACGGCGTGACCGCAAAGGACATCGTGCTTGCGATCATCGGCAAGATCGGGACGGCCGGCGGAACTGGCTACGTCATCGAATATGCCGGCGAAGCCATCCGGTCACTGTCAATGGAAGGCCGCATGACCGTCTGCAACATGTCGATCGAAGCCGGTGCCCGGGCCGGACTGATTGCGCCGGACGAAATCACATTTGACTATGTCAAAGACCGGCCAAAGGCACCAACGGGCAAGGCCTGGGACATGGCCATCGCCTATTGGCGCACGTTGCATTCCGACGCGGATGCCGATTTCGACAAGGTGGTCGAACTGGATGCGGCCAACCTGCCGCCGATCGTTTCATGGGGATCGTCCCCGGAGGACGTGGTCTCGGTCGAAGGCGTCGTTCCCGATCCGGAAGAGATCGACGACGAGAACCGGCGCGAATCCAAGAAACGCGCTCTGGACTACATGGGGCTCGAGCCCGGCACCAAGATCACCGATATCAAGATCGATCGTGCCTTCATCGGTTCGTGCACCAACGGGCGAATAGAAGACCTCCGGGCTGCTGCCGCCGTGATCGGCAATCACAAGGTCGCATCCCACGTGGATGCGATGGTGGTGCCGGGTTCCGGCCTGGTGAAGGAGCAGGCCGAAGAGGAAGGTCTCGACCTGATCTTCAAGGAAGCCGGGTTTGACTGGCGAGAGCCGGGATGTTCCATGTGCCTTGCCATGAATGCGGACAAGCTGAAGCCGGGTGAACGCTGTGCGTCGACCTCGAACCGCAATTTCGAGGGGCGCCAGGGACACAAGGGACGTACGCACCTTGTTTCACCTGCCATGGCGGCGGCAGCGGCAATCGCGGGCCATTTCGTCGATATCCGTGATTGGACGGTGAATTGATTCGAATTGCGCCACAGGTTCGCAAATCGTTTGCAAGGGCGCCGCTGGCGCCCTTTTTGTTTTCGGCAAAATCGCGACAGTTTTCCCCGGATATGCGATATTTGTCTAACCGATTCATAGTTTTAAGAAAAATGTTCAGGTAGAAAACGGCTTTTGTCGGCGGCCGCCAGAAATGAATTTCACGGGCTTCACAAGACTGTCACCTCGGCACTACAATACTCGCGTCACAAAAGGACATATTCCGTTGTCCGATTGAGCCGGACACCGGAAGATCTGAGCAGGTGTGAGGAGCGGAAGGTGACGATTGCGGTTTCGCCGGGAACGCATCC
>JBCDEN010000024.1:0-13935 GCA_039179715.1 Pseudomonadota bacterium | reverse complement strand
GCCCTGGCTGGACAACATTCTGGCCGTCGCGCGCGCATCCGCCCACTGAAAGACGGAACCGCCTGCGAGATCCGGCCGGGAGGGCGTGGCGGGCACGAGCCTTCCCGCCGCGCACACGGCTCTTCGGATACCGGCTTGTATCCGCGGGCCTTGTTCGGCAGGACCGGACCTCAGATCACGAAATTCGCGATTGCCTCATTGTCGGTGATGTCCTCCCAGCGGACGTCGGAGCGATCGAAGCCGTCATGCAGCGCTTGAAAGTTCTCCGGCCGTTTTGTCTCGATGCCGAGCAGGACCGAGCCGAAATTGCGCGCCGATTTCTTCAAATACTCGAAACGGGCAATGTCGTCTTCAGGACCCAGCAGCGACAGGAAGTCCTTCAACGCACCGGGCCGCTGCGGCAACTGGATGACATAGTATTTCTTGACGCCTTTGAACTTCAGGGCTCTCTCCTTGACTTCCGGCAGGCGCTCGAAGTCGAAATTGCCGCCTGAAATCACACAGACGATCTTTTTGCCGCGCACCTGTTCAACCGGCAGCCTGTGCAGGGCGTCGATGGCAAGGGCGCCTGCCGGCTCCAGGACAATTCCCTCCGTATTGAGCATGTCGATCATCGTCGCGCAAACACCATCGGTCGGAGCCAGCACGACCTGCTCGGCGCTGAAGCCGCGCAGATGCTTGAAGTTCTCAAGGCCGACCCGGGCGACAGCTGCGCCGTCGACGAAGTTGTCGACCCTTTCGATGTGAACCCGTTCACCGGCCAGAAGGCTGGCATGGAGGCTCGGCGCACCATCGGGCTCGACAAAGGTGAACGCCGGCGTCTTTCCGGTTTCCGTGAGATAGCGCGTGACCCCTGCCGCAAGCCCACCGCCGCCGACAGGCAGGATCAGCCGGTCCCAGTCGTAGCCCTGCGGGCTTTGCTCGAGGATTTCCTTACCGACCGTTGCCTGTCCCCGCACGATCGTCGGGTGATCGAAAGGCGGAACCATCATTCCGTTTTCCTGCGCGCAATAGTCGAGCGCTGCCTTGTTTGCCGCATCGAAACCGTCGCCAAGCAATTTGATGTCGACGAGCGGTACACCAAAGGAACGGGTTTTCTGGATCTTCTGCTGCGGTGTCGTCAGGGGCATGAAGACGACACCGCGTTTGCCGAAGTGACGGCATGCGAATGCAAAGCCTTGCGCATGATTGCCGGCGGACGAACACACGAACAGGGACTGCCCGGTATCGGCTTCAAGGGCCTCGCGAATGAAGGCGAACGCGCCCCGCACCTTGTAGCTTCGAACCGGGGTCAGATCCTCACGCTTGAGCCAGATGTCGGCCCCATGCAGGTCCGAAAGATACTGGCTGTGCTGAAACGGCGTCGGTTTCAGGACCTCCGACAGGAAAGCATGCGTTCGATTGGTTTCATCTGCGAATTCACCCATTTTGATTTCTTTCTTTTCTTTGACGGCAGATCCGGCACACGCGTTTGAAGCGTTTTGCCGAGGTTCCGGCGCGCGCTGAAGCGATGCCGTGCCACCTGATTGTCAGCTTGCGTCCGGTTCGGACAGTTTCCTGATTTCCGACCGCAGCTGCCTCTCCGTTTCAGTCAGGACATCGCTTGCCTCATCTTCCGAGGGATTTGCCTGCACGGTCTCTGACCTCAGCAGTCGCTCCCGAATGTGCTGGATCAGCGGGCGTTCCAGGAACGAAACCCAGCTGTCAAAGTACCAGCCTGCCAGCGCCGCGAGCGGTATCAGCATCAGTTGGAGCACGAGCCAGGGTGCCAACCGTATCGGATAGACCGCCGCGAGGCCAAGAATGAATACTTGTCCCGCGAATGCGACGACGATCAGCGCGATATAGGCGCTCAGGATCCTCTTCGATGTTTCCGCCTTTGTCATCATGCCTGCTCCCGCACCGGCAGGACGTACCCGCTCCCGGCGGCACCTATCCGGCGAGCGCCTGAAAGCAGCGGCGGTGAAGCGGGCGCATTCGCCGTATCGATGCGTTCGGCTGCGCCATTCCAGGACCGCGCGGGTTGCAGTGAATATCTGCAATGATCATGTTGCCAGGGTGTCATTGGTTTCTTCCGCCGTCGGAGATTTGGTCCAGCGGCTTGCTAAGAGAAACCTGGCGGGCTGCAGACGCGTTGAAAGGCACATTTTCATGTGCCGGCTCGCGCGTCCTCACTTGTGTCTAACCACATCGCCCGAAGATCTCAATTGCCGAAATCGCAATCTTGGGCTGAGAGAAGCTAAACTCGAGCCCGGCAACGCCTTTGATCGCCCGCCGCCGCAATCCTGAAAGGGTGGGTCAAAAGCTCGAAGTCCGTTCCCCGGGCAAAGGCGGCGAGCGTGATACCGGCGTCTTCCGCAATCCTGACCGCGTGGGACGTCGGCGCGGAAACCGCGATCATGAAGCCGCATCCCGACATCGCGCATTTTTGAACCAGTTCCACCGAAATCCGGGATGTCAGCACGAAAGCTCCCTGCTCGGGCGGCAGGTTTTTGCGTGCAAGCGCGCCGATCAGCTTGTCCATGGCATTGTGGCGCCCGACATCTTCCCGAGCCAGGACAATTCCTTCTTGCGCAAGCAGAAATCCGGCGGCATGTGTCGATCCGGTCTGGTCATGCAGCGGCTGATGTGCGCGCAGGGCCTTGGTTGCCGCCCGGACCGTTTCGATCGGCAACCGGAGAGCGCGCGCACCCACGGGCCGCAGCTGCCGTGTCGCCTGTTCGAGGCTTTCAATACCGCACAATCCGCAACCGACCGGACCGGCTGTAACACGCCGCCGGCGCAACAGCTCGCGCGACCGCTCATGCTTGAGCCAGACCCGCGCTTCGATACCGGCTGGGACCGCGACTATTTCAATATCCCTGATCTCCGAAACGCTGGTGACGATTCCCTCCGTCAGTGCAAAACCGAGGGCCAGGTCCTTGATGTCGGTCGGAGACGCCATCATCACGCCGGCACTGGTTCCGTCGAAGACCAGCGCAACAGGGACTTCTTCTGCAAGATGGCGGAGCACCGGCCGGTCAGCTGGGAGTTTCACAGCAACCGCCGGCTGCATGGCGACGCTGAGCGGGTCTTCGCTTTTTCGAAACAGAGCGGTCATGTCGCTACGCTGCCTCCCTTATCAGCGACAGCCCGCCGGGACTGAGCGCATAGAACAGGCGCTGCGACCGTTCCTTCCGGTTTTCCAGTTCGATCAGATCCTGGTCTTCACACAGGGCCACGCACTCGCGCAGAACCAGGGCATGGGCAATGCCGAACACGCGTGCGAAACTTCGGCTGTCCCGGCAAATCCCGAAATGAACGGATGCTAGAATTGCAGCGCCAAGCGCGCTCAGCTTGTCGGGACGGTGCTCCACCAGAAGCGCAATGAAGCGCGGCAACGTGTCAGTCATCTGTTTCACCCCGCAGGCGAAACCGCACCAGGACCGATTTTGAGGTTGGCGTGAAACTCTTGTCCCCGAAAGCCTGATACGGCACCAGGACATTCAATTCCGGATAATAGCCGGCAACGCAGCCGCGGGGTATGTCGTAGGGAACCAGGCGGAAGTTGCGGGCGACACGGTCTATGCCGTCATCATGACAACCGGAGATGTCAACCCGCGCGCCTGCGCGCGCGCCGATCAGATCCAGGTCTGCGGAATGGACAAAAACGACATTGCGTTCGCCGTAGATCCCGCGATAACGGTCGTCCATGCCATAGACGGTTGTGTTGTACTGGTCGTGGGAACGCATGGTCTGGAGCACGAATGTGGTGTTACCGGCTCCTTGCGCGTGTTGCCATTCTGTCTTGTCCGGCAGTTCGGAGGAGGAAAAACCGGCGCGGCCGCTTGGCGTTTGCCACTTGCGTTCCGATGCGCCGTTGGGAAGCTTGAAGCCGCGGGGTTTTCGAACCGCTTCGTTGTAGTTTCCAAAGATCGGCAAAACCCGCGCAATCAGGTCGCGGATCTTGTCGTTGTCGTCGCCGAGCGCATCCCAGTCCAGAATGTCATTGCCGAGTGTTGCCTTGGCAATCCCGGCGATGATGCGGACCTCCGAGCGCAGCTCCCCGGATGCCGGCAGATTGATGCCGCCGGAACCGTGAACCATGGACATTGAATCTTCCACGGTCACGATCTGCCGTTCTCCTTTCGAATTTCGATCGATCTCCGTGCGCCCGAGACAGGGGAGGATATAGGAGACCTTGCCCGGCAGCAGGTGTCCGTGATTGAGCTTGGTTGCGATGTTGACCGTCAGATCCAGATTGCACATTGCGGCTTCGATCAGCGCGCTGTCGGGAGTTGCCCGCGCAAAGTTTCCGCCAAGTGCGACAAAGGCCTTCGCCTCGCCACCGACCATCGCTCCGATGGCATGCAGGACATTGTGTCCCGGCTCTCGCGGCATCGGCACGCCAAGCTCCCGCTCCATCGCGTCCAGCAGTGAAGCCGGCGCCTTTTCGTTGATCCCGACGGTACGGTCGCCCTGAACGTTCGAGTGCCCGCGCACCGGACAAAGCCCGGCACCTGGCCGCCCGACATGTCCACGCAGCAGCATGAAATTGACGATCTCGCGAATGGTCTGCACCGAATGGCGATGCTGGGTAACACCCATCGCCCAGGTCGTAATGACGGCATCGGAGTCCAGGTAGATCCGGGCCGCTTCCTCGATCAGCTCCCGGCTCAGGCCCGATTGCTTTTCGATGGACGGCCAGCCGGTCCGCTCCACCTGGGCCCGGTAGTCTTCAAATCCGTCGCAGTGTTCGGCGATGAACGCGTGATCGAGGATCGATGCCTTGCCCTTTGCAACCGCCGCTTCTTCGGCGGCAAATACGACCTTGGCCATGCCCCGGAAAACCGCCATGTCGCCACCCAGGCGCGGGCGATAGTAGTCGGTTGACGTCGCTTCCGAACCACCGCGGATCATTTCCAGTTTGTTCTGGGGGTCGGAAAACCGGTGGAGACCCTTTTCCTTGAGCGTGTTGAACACCACGACACGCGCGCCCCGTTCGGTCGCCTTGCGCAGATCGGACAGCATGCGCGGGTGGTTCGTGCCGGGGTTCTGGCCAACCACGAAAATCGCGTCGGCCTTCTCGAAGTCCTCGAGCAGCACGGTCCCCTTGCCAATGCCGACGGCCTCGGTCAACGCAACCCCACTGGCCTCGTGGCACATGTTCGAGCAGTCGGGAAAATTGTTGGTACCAAAGAGGCGTACAAAGGTCTGGTAGAGAAACGCAGCCTCGTTGCTGGCACGGCCCGATGTATAGAACTCGGCCCTGTTCGGATGATCCAGCGCATTCAGCGAAGCGGCAATCTCTGTAAACGCAGTGTCCCAATCGACGGGCACATACCGGTCCGTCGTCCGCTCGTAGCGCATCGGCTGGGTCAGGCGGCCCTGGTGTTCCAGGTCGTGATCCGGCCAGGTGCGCAGTTCCGCAACCGTGTGGGCTGCGAAGAAATCGGGTGTCACGCGTGCCCGCGTGGCCTCCCATGCAACGGCCTTGACACCGTTTTCACAGAATTCGAACGACGAACCGTGCTCCGGATCTCCCCATGCACATCCGGGACAATCAAACCCGTCGGGCTGATTGGCCTTCAGCATTGTCTTGGCGCCGGCAAGCGGCTGACCACTGCCCATGAGCTGGCGGCCGACGCTCTTCAGCGCGCCCCATCCACCCGCCACGCCCGACGGCTTTCCGACACAGTTTTTCTTTGCCATTGAGATACCTATGCGGCTGACACCAGGGTTGGCCGAGCGAACGCAATACTGCATCCGGTCCGGCGGCACGCGGTGGTGAGGTCATGTGTTTTGGGAGCTGCTTGGCATTCGGGAACCCTGGCAGGGTCCCGCGCTGAAGTGGCGCTGGCGTCTTAATTGAGGAATCCGGCCGGGCCTGTCAATTCGATTTGGCCTCGCTCCGCCGAAACCGTCGTTTATCAAACTCAATTCGTCGTTTCTGCCCAAACCGGGTCGGATCTTGATGACTTTTCCAAGTGGCTTCAATGGTTTGCAGTGAGCCCGTCCAGGGCGGTTGCCTGGCATTGCAAACGCGCCGTGAACGGCAGGGGCGCGCAAAACGATTTTGACAGCCGGGTTAGTCGCGGGGCTTGCGCGCAACGCTGTTGTGTTTGCGCCTGGGTTGGATTAGGTGCACTGATCCAACGTGAGATCGTGCAGCGCAGAGGGTAACCCTTGATTGATTTCCTCGATGCATCGCAAGCCCTTGCCAGGGAAATGGACCTCCTGGAGGATGTCAGCCGCCATCCCGGCCGGCGGCATCTCTGGTTCTGGGAATGTCCCAAATGCCTCGTAGCGCCCAAGAGCCTGAGCAGCAAAACCACCTTTGAACAGGCTTCGTTTGCGCTGGCGGCGGAGGGCTGGCCGGTCAACTTGCGCAGTACGGGCGGCGACGTGACCCCGCAAGGGGCCGGTATTCTCAACGTGTCTCACGTCTATGCAACGGAGCCGGGTGAACCGGTCGACCTGAAGCGGGAATACGACCGGCTGTGCACACCGATCGAAACGGCGCTCGGCGAGGGGGCAAGCCGGGGCTGGCAGCCGGGCGCTTTTTGCGACGGTGAATTCAATGTTCAGCTGAACAACCGGAAATTCGCCGGAACGGCCATGCGCATTCGCCGCGGCAAGGCGGACAGGACAAGAAGCGCCATTCTCGCGCATGCAATCATGCTGATCGATCCGGTTTCGACTGACGCCATCAACGCCATCAATCGCTTTTTGTCTTGCCTGGGCGAAGATCGCAGGATCGACGTCGGTGCGCATGCCAGTCTCCCGGCCGGTTACGGCAAGGAAGCCTTCGTTGCCGCGCTTAGCAAGGCATTCCTGGAGTGAACGGGACGCTCCTGAAGGAGCGATGCCCGGATGCGGCAGGCCGCACCCGGGCGCCACAAGGTTAGCGGTGTGTCGTGATGCGCCCGAAGGTGCTCTTGGTTCCCCAGATGCCCCGGCGCAGACACTCAAGCTGAACGATCTGGCTGTGATCGACGAAGAGGTTCACGTCGATGCCGTAATTCTTGATGTACCAGGAGAAGACTTCCGGGTCGGCGGCTTCGAACATGACGTTTTCCATGCCGACCTGTTTCATGATCTTGGCGGCCACATCCGTGCGCCAGGGATCGGCATTCTCGGTGATGCCTTCCGATTCGATCATGATGATCGAAGCGCCGGCATTCAGGCAGTCGTTTGCCGTGTCGATTAGAATCTGAGGGTCACGGGTTCCTTCCGCTTCCAGCTCGGCCTTGCTGGTGTCGCCACCCGCCCCGAACTGGATGCCGATTTCCGGCTTGGGCTTCAGTCCGGCCTTCTTGACCTTTTCGATCAGCCGGATCAGATCGGGTGTCGGCAACTGGATAAACCCGGTGGAAAGCTCGATCATGTCGAATTCGAGCCGTTTGCACTCCTCGATATAGGCATCGACCTGGGTCGGAGCGCGCGCGAGGATGTTCTCGATCCAGCCGCCGGTCGAGACATAGACGTCGTGTTCGTGACAGATCCGGTTGATCTTGCGGACAAAGTCGGCCGGCATAAGGCTGAAGGAACCGCCCGCATATTTGTAACCGTCGACATGCTCGCCCATGCCTTCGAGCAATTCCTTCGTATATGTCGGCGGTGTCATCGCATAATAGGGGCCGCGAATCTCGGTGATCGACTTGTCGCGAGGCTTGGGATCACGCTCGTTCATCGGCACATAGGGAAACGATCTGTTCTTCCAGGTTTCAGACGGTTGTTTGTCACTCATCAGTTTGATCCTCATACGTCCAGGTTGGAGAGAATTGCGGTGAAGTCGCGGGCACGCATCTGCTCGACGTTCTGCACGGCGTCGATGATGGCCTTGCGCGTGCGATCGCTGGTGAAATCGGCAGAAAGGCCGATGAATTTGGAGATCACGGTGTCCCAGCTCATGGGACGGGTGGAAAAGCCCTCGTAGTCGGTCTTGGTGATCCGGTGGACGGTCCCATCCTTGAGTGTGATGGCAAGATCCGTGCAGACTTCATCCGGGAACCTGTCCGTGTATTCCTGCTTCGGCTTCACGGTGAAACGTCTCAGGAGACCCTGGATGTCATTCCGGACGATGCGATCCGGCTCGTATTGTGCGGGCAGGACGTTGCCGTCGATCAGAGCCACGCCGACCATGTATTGCAGCGAGTGGTCGGCTTCTTCCTTTGTGCGGATGATGGTTTTGTCCCCCTCTTCGCCACCGCCGATGATGTGGAAGGCAACATCGAAGATATCGATGCCGATATGCTCGATCTCATCCCAGCCGAAACCGTGCTGCTCCTGCAGTTCGAGTGCGCCTTCAATGGAAGATTGGGAGTGAATTTCGGCATTGTATTTCTTGATGATCGACTTCTTGACGTTTTCCAGATCTTCCTGCGACCAGTCGATCTGGAAATCCCCGGCGATGGCATCCTTGAAGCCCTTGTTGCCTTCGAAGACTTCTTCCGGCCCGGTTATGCCGCGATAGGCCAGGAAGGCGGCATGTGTGCCGACAAAGGCCGTGTTCGGATAGGCCAGGCCCTTCCAGTGCGACAGCGCGCCGGTCCGTGTGCAGCGCAGGGCATTGTTGCAGGTCCCCGATATCGCGATGGCATTCGCCGTTTTCTCCGCGTCCAGGCCAAGCGCCCGTGACACGCCGGCAGCAGACGCATAAGCCCCCTGCACGGTGTGGTCGAACCCCTTCGCGCGGACCGGCGCCAGGTCGCAGAGCCGGCCCTGCACCTGATAGGCGGCTGCCATTGCCGACAGGAAATCGCCGCCGCCGGCATCGGCATATTCCGCGGCCGCCAGAACGGCGCCGAAATTGTCTGACTGGTGGCAGGTTTCCCCTTTCGCCAGGTAGCTGTCCATGAAATCGAGATAGCGGCTGAGGGCGCCGTTGTAGAACGCGGCCCGGTCCGGTGCGGTCTTGCCGCCCCCGATCAGGGTGCACAGGCCATTGCCGCCAAAGTCGTCCAGATGTTCGCGGATCATCCTGATCGGTTCGCCGTCCAGCGCGCCGATCGCGACACCGATCGTGTCCAGGATGCGCTTCTTGAGTTCCATGCGCGCTTCTTCAGACATGGTTCTGTGATCGGTTCGGGACACAAAGCGTCCCAGTTGCCGGACTTCGGTGTCCGGCAAGACATCAGTTGGTTGATGTGTCATTGCAAGCTCCGTCGACGGCAGAAATCTGCCGGAAAATTGAGGAATGTGATGGCTTATAGCTTGGAGCGTTCCGGGATTGGGGAACGCGGAAGGTGGCCAGAGTGCTGCCTGCCTTGCTGATACTTAGCTACACCAGGGCAACCTGGGTGTCAATAGATTGTATTCCATTGTATACGAAATTTGATATTGCTTCCGGAAAGCCCGGCTGCCAACCTGCGGGCGATTTGAACGCAGCTTTCAAATCGTGACATAGCTTCCTTGGATGGAAATCATGACAGAAAGAAAAGACGTCAGTCTTGGATTGTCTGATCTTCAGGAAGATGAGGGACTTCTGATCAGCATCTACCGCGCGTGGCAGACGCACGGACCGACCAGGCCCGTCGCTGAGCATCACATTGCGTCAAGTCTCAGGAAAGACCGCATCTATGGAGCGCTGGAACCACTCTTCGGTCTGTTTCGCGTGATCGGGATCGAATCCGATGACGCCGACAGATCGCCCTTGCTCAGCAATCATGAAAAGCAGCTTCTCGATCTGCTGAGCCCGGCAAATGAGTCACTTGCTCCCCTTTTCTCGATCGCAGAACAATGCAAGACCGCCCTGGCCGAATGCGGGGTCGTACCGCGTCCGGCTTCCAAGATTGCGTCATCGGGTCAGGACCGGCTGTCCGAAATTGCCAGCCTGAGTTATCAGATCCTGCTGCGCTGATCCCGGCGGCCAGCAACCGCCAGCCGGCCGCTTTCAACCACAATCCGGACCGGCGGCAAAACGGCCAGGCGCACACAGCCGGGGGTCGCTGTCCTGCGCGTAAAAGCGCGTCAACATGGTCGCGACACCGCTTTGTCACCCGTTCAAAATGGATAAGCACCTTTTCCGGGTCAGAAAGCAGAAGCGCAATGCGAAGACAAAAAATATGGATCAAGCCACTGAAAAGATTAACGTTCCCGATCCGTGTTCGTAGATGAAAACGGGTCATGCCCTGAAGCGCCCCACGACTAGGTCAAAAGTGGTGATTGTGAAATTGGTAAAAAAAATATACCAATATATCCAACATATGAATTTATCTTGGGGAGTGCTGACGTGAATCTCGGTGACTGCAACAATTTCATGGACTTTCGGAAACTCGCCAGCAAGCGTCTTCCCGGTCCGATATTCAACTATATAGATGGTGCGGCCGACGATGAGGTGACCTACCGGAGAAACACTGAGGCCTATGCCAGTTGCGACCTTGTTCCGAACGTCCTCGCGGGAGTCGAGAATGTCGACATGAGCGTCGAAGTGATGGGCCAGAAGCTGGACATGCCGATCTACTGTGCGCCGACCGCGCTGCAGCGCCTGTTCCACCACGACGGCGAGCGCGCGGTGGCACGCGCGGCAAGCAAGTTCGGCACGATGTTCGGCGTGTCCTCACTTGCCACGGTAACGGTCGAGGAAATCGCCGAGATCGCGACCTCGCCGAAAATGTTCCAGTTTTACTTTCACAAGGATCGCGGCTTGAACGATGCGCTGCTGGAACGGGCACGCGACGCGAATTTCGAGGTCATGGCGCTGACCGTGGACACGATCACCGGCGGCAACCGCGAACGGGACCTGAGAACAGGCTTCACCTCGCCGCCGAAACTCACGCTCGGATCGCTGCTGAGCTTTGCGATGCATCCGATGTGGGCCTGGAATTTCTACACGAAACCAAAATTCGACATGCCGCACCTGTCCGGATATGTCAGCGAGGGCACCAATGTTGCCGTGTCCGTCGGAAACTATTTCTCGACGATGCTTGACCAGTCCATGAACTGGAAGGATGCCGAAGCGCTCTGCGCCAAGTGGAACGGTCAATTCGCGCTGAAGGGCATCATGAGCGTCGAGGATGCCAAGCGCGCCGTGGATATCGGCTGCACCGGGATCATGGTATCGAACCACGGTGGCCGGCAGCTCGACGGCTCGCGCAGCCCCTTCGATCAGCTGGCGGAAATCGTTGATGCGGTCGGCGACAAAATCGACGTCATCTGCGAAGGTGGCATTCAGCGCGGAACGCATGTGCTCAAGGCGCTCTCGCTCGGGGCGAAGGCCTGCTCGGGCGGCCGGCTTTACCTCTATGCGCTGGCGGCGGCCGGTCAGGCCGGCGTGGAGCGTGCTCTGGGCAACCTGAGGACCGAAATCGAACGCGACATGAAGCTCATGGGCATCACCAGCCTGGATCAGCTCAGCCGCGAAAACCTTCGGTTCCGCAACGGGGCCTGACGTGGCAGTCGGGACCGGCTCTGAAATTCTGGAGGCTTTGGATGCACGAACGTGATGCGGTTGAAGACGGCGGGCAGCTTGTCGCGGAGCTGAAACGGATTGTCGGCGGGCGGCATGTCATTACCAATCCGCGATCAATGGAACGGTTTTGCAAAGGGTTCCGGTCTGGCGAAGGCACAGCGCTCGCTGTGGTGCAGCCCGGCACGCTTCTGGAACAATGGAACGTGCTCAAGGCCTGTGTCGCTGCCGACAAGATCGTCATCATGCAGGCTGCCAATACCGGATTGACGGAAGGCTCGACACCAAACGGCGCATACGACAGGGACGCGGTGGTTTTGAGCACCAGGCGCATGGACAAAATCCAGCTTCTGGACAATGGCCGGCAGATCGTCAGCTTCCCGGGCGCGACGCTGTTTTCGCTGGAAAAACTGATGGCGCCACTCGACCGGGAACCGCACTCCGTTATCGGATCGTCCTGCATCGGGGCATCCATCATTGGCGGGGTCTGCAACAATTCGGGCGGATCGCTGGTCGAACGCGGGCCGTCCTACACCGAAATGGCCCTGTTCGCCCAGATCCGGGAGGACGGCCAGTTGGAACTCGTCAATCATCTCGGCATTGCGCTCGGTGACGATCCGGAGACAATTCTGAGTCGTCTTGAGGCGGGAGACTATGGCGAGGCGGATATCGAGGACACGAACCTGAAGGCCTCCGACACGGATTATCACAACAGGGTCCGCGAGATCGACAGCCCAAGCCCCGCCCGCTTCAATGCGGACAAGCGGCGCCTGCACGAGGCCTCCGGCTGTGCGGGCAAACTGGCGGTTTTTGCCGCCCGGCTGGATACCTATCCGAAGCCGGATGCCGAAGCGGTCTTCTATCTGGGCACCAATGATACCGGCGTGCTGACCCGCCTGCGCCGTCATATCCTTGCCCAATTCGAGCACCTGCCGGTTTCCGGCGAATACATGCACGCGGAAATCTACGACATTTCCAAAAAATACGGTAAGGACACGCTCGTTCTTATCGACAAGCTGGGCACGGACAGGCTTCCGGGAATATTCGCCATGAAGGGCTGGGTCGATGCGCGCCTGTCGCGGATACCGCTGCTGCCGCCGCACCTGAGCGACCGTTTCATGCAGGTGCTGAGCCGCTTCTGGCCGAAGGTGCTGCCGGAGCGCATGGAAACATTTCGCGGGAAATACCAGCACCACCTGATCCTGAAGATGCGTGATGGCGGTGTCACCGAGGCTGAAGCCTTCCTGAAATCCTTCTTCGCGGAAGAAGACGGCGACTGGTTCGCCTGCACGCCCCGGGAGGGCAAGATTGCGGGCCTGCACCGGTTTGCGGCGGCGGGCGCGGCCGTGCGCTACCAGGCCGTCCATTCCGGGGATGTCGAGGACATTCTCGCGCTTGACATTGCCTTGCGCCGGGACGATCGGGATTGGTTCGAATCGCTGCCGGCCGAGATCGAGGACGCCCTTGTCCACAAGCTCTATTACGGGCACTTCTTCTGCCACGTCCTGCATCAGGACTATATCGTAAAGAAGGGCCACGATCCGAAGGCTCTCAAGGAAAAGATGCTCAAGATCCTGGATGAGCGCGGCGCGGAATATCCAGCCGAACACAATGTCGGACATCTGTACAAGGCGAAACCGGACCTCGCCGATTTCTACCGGAAATGCGACCCGACCAACACGCTCAATCCCGGCATCGGCAAGATGTCACGGCGCAAATGCTATCACTGAGGCTGGCACGGAACCGTTTGACCGTACCGTTTCAGCCGCGGGAACGACGGGCGTCGCGAAAGCTCTTGATGAAGAAGACCAGCGCTAGCAGCGTTGTCGCCACCATGGCAACGGAGCGGATCAGCGGTCCCGCTGCCCCCTGCGACACGGCGGACGAGAACGGCATGTAGAGCGCCACCAGGACCACGACGGTCAATAGGACCGCGATATGGGCAATCACCTTGTTTTCCACCTTCAGGCCGGGGCTGCACGCGATCAGTGCAAGGCCGAATGCCGCTGGAATGAGCGCCGTGTAGGATGCCCCGCCGATCGAGGCAAAGGCCCAGACAGAACAGGCAATCAGGGTGAGCGCATTGATCAGGCTCGCAACATGCGGGGTCATGAGATTTCTCCGGGATGGGACTGGACAGGCAGCTTGCAGAGCGGCGCTTTTTTCGCCGCGGGCGGGCAGGAGGCCTTGTTGAAACGATGATAGCGCGGTCAGGTCTAGGGTACAGTCCCAAAAATGAGACTGAAATGGCATGTGAAATGGCGACATCCCGTCAGAAAGGGTGCGCAGAGCGGGCTTCCTGCCCGGTCAGCCAAGCTGACGCTGCGGGGTGAGGCCATTTCCATGTCCTTCGGATTTGACCGGCTTGCGCCTCCTCCGCGTTGCGAAAGGCCTGAAAATGAGCAACATAACCTGCGCGTCCGCGCCTTGATTGAGACGCAAGCCGCCTCAAACCCTTTCTGCCTTGTCTATGGGCCCATCACCTAGGTCCGTTACCGCGTAGTCCGGCACTCGGGAATGGCATCGGTTTGATTGCCGATAGGACG